>NZ_JBHVBL010000009.1:0-135612 GCF_042668165.1 Arthrobacter sp. NPDC057388 | reverse complement strand
CTCCCAATGGGAGGCCGGCGCCTCGCATTTTGCGCCCTGCTTTACCGGATTTCGGCATCGTGCCGCAGAGGCCGTTATCAGCGGTAACGGAAACGTGGAGAAAGGGCTACGAACGGCTCTCGCCGCCCCTGAAATGCTCCCGGGAATTACGCCACCGTGACCCGCTTTTTGCGAGATTAACGGTTGCACCCCGAACCGGCCACATCCCTCGTTTAGTGCTTTTGGCGCTCCTAGTCTGGAGGTATCCAAATCACTCACCTGAAAGGGGTGGCCAAATGAAAAAAATCCCCGCCTGGCTCACAGTCATCCTTTTGGCTGTTGGACTGGGCCTGTTGGCTCCGGGCTCCGCCTCGGCAGCCTCCTACTGCGGGCAGGTGTGGGGCTCGCTGGCGAAGGCCAACCAGACCATGAGCACCGCAGCCGTCACGAACGTCCGCACGGGACAGCATTACTGCTTCGACCGCCTGGTGATCGATCTCAAGGGCAAAGCCAAAGGCTACAACGTCCGCTACGTTCCCGAGGTGGCCCAGGAAGGGTCCGGTCTGCCCGTGAAGCTTCGCGGCCGGGCATTCCTGCAGCTCACCATCAACTCGCCGGCCTATGACAATGTCACAGGCAAACCCACGTTCATTCCGGCCAACCGGTCCGAGGTGACCAACGTGTCCGGCTACCACACGTTCCGGCAGGTGGCATGGGCGGGCAGCTTCGAGGGCTACACCACGCTTGGCCTGGGCGTCCGCGCCCGGCTGCCGTTCAAGGTCTACACGCTGGACGGTCCCGGCTCGGGCTCACGGCTCGTGGTCGACGTCGCCCACTACTGGTGAGATTCCAGCATCAGTCAAAACAGCGATGCCCCGCCTCTCCGGACCAGTTCAGGCCGGGAGGCGGGGCATCGCCGCTGATGCAGGGGGCGGTTATTCGGGAACCACCAGCGCGGGGGTGTCCTTGCGGATGGTGTCACCGCGGAAATAGCCGGGCCGCAGCCGTGCCATCACGAGCATGAAGACGATTCCCAGGGCGAGGATCCCCACGCCGAGCACGAACACGAGCCCCACGCCGAAGATCTCCGAACCGCTGCCGAATTCAGGCGCCCAGCTGTCGATGGCGGTCTGCAGGAAGACCACCGCCAGGCCGATGCCGCCCAGCAGGGGGCACAGCAGCCGCAGCACGAAGTTGCGGGCACTGCTGAAGACGCTGCCGCGGAAGTACCAGGCGCACGCAAACGCGGTCAGCCCGTAGTAGAAGCAGATCATCAGGCCCAGGGCCAGGATGGTGTCGTTCAGGACGTTTTCGCTCACCACGTGCATCACGGCGTAGAACCCGGCGGACAGCACGCCCGCCGCGACGGTGGCGAAGCCCGGCGTCGAATACTTCCTGCTCATGTGGCTGAACTGCCGGGGCAGTGCGCCGTAGTGGGCCATCGCCAGCAGGCTGCGTGAAGGCGACGTGAACGTCGACTGCAGCGACGCCGCCGAACTGGACAGGACCGCCAGCGACATCAGGATGGCGAACGGGCCCATGATGGGCGATGCCAGCGCGGTGAAGACGTTCGCGTGGTTCTCCTCGTTGTTCAGGCCGATCCCCGTGTCCCCGACGCCGGCGAACATCATGGTGGCGATGGTCACCAGCAGGTAGATGCCCAGGACGACGACGGCGGTCAGGGTGCCGGCGAGGCCGGCGGTCTTCTTCCCGTTGGCGGTTTCCTCATTGACCGTCAGGCACACGTCCCAGCCCCAGTAAACGAAGATGGACAGCGAGATGCCCGCCGCGACCTGTCCGAAGGTCTCGATCTTGGTCACGTCGAACCAGTCCCAGCTGAACGGGATGGCCGTGCTGGACGTGGACCAGTTGGCGAACGCCATGGCCACGAAGAGGCCCAGAACCAGCAGCTGGAAACCCACCAGGCCGTACTGGACAAGCTTGGTGGTGTGCAGGCCGCGGTAGCTGACCCAGACGGCCAGGGCCACGAACACGAAGCAGGTCAGCACGTTCAGCGGCTTGTTGGCGGCAAGGTCCGCGAGGTCCGGGGAACCGGTCAGCTGCGCCAGGAAGAGGTAGAAGAAGTCCACCGCCACCCCGGCGAGGTTGGACAGCACAATGATGTTGGCGGCCAGCAGGCCCCAGCCGCCCATCCAGCCAACCCAGGGCCCGAACGCCTTGGTCACCCAGGTGAACGTGGTGCCGCTGTCCGGTGAGTCCGCGTTCAGCTCCCGGTAGGCGAGTGACACGAGGATCATGGGGATGAAGCCGATGAGGAAGATCACCGGCAGCTGAAGCCCCGCCTCGTTCACCGTGGGACCCAGGGCGCTGGTCAGTGTGTACGCCGGCGCGATCGTGGAAATGCCCAGGACGACGACGGCGAGGAGCCCGAGCTGCCCGCCCTTCAGGCCCTTCCCGGTGATGCCGTGGGCTGCTTCGCCGGCCGAGGAAGCGCTCTTGCCGCCCGGCTGGATGCTTTCACGCGTGGTTTGGCTCATGTGTGGCCCTTTCTAGATGGCAGCGGGCTGCTGCTGGGTGATGCAGTGGATCCCCCCGCCGCGGGCGAAGAGTTCGCGGGCGTCGATGCCCACAATCCTGCGTCCGGGATATGCGTCCGCGAGGATGCGGAGCGCCTTCTCGTCGTTGGGGTCAGAGAAGGTGCATGCGATGACTCCGCCGTTGACCACCACATGGTTGATGTAGCTGTAGTCCACGAAGCCCTCCGGGTCCGTCAGGGCGACGGGCGCCGGGACTTCGATGATGTTCCATTCCCGGCCGGCAGCGTCCGTGGTGGCGGACAGGAAGCTGATGATTTCCTGGCTTACCTCGTAGTCGGGGTGGGCAGGATTCTGCTGTGAATGGACCAGCAGGGTGCCGGGGGAGGGGATGGCTGCGACGATGTCTACGTGCCCGCGCGTTCCGAACCGCTGGGAGTCACGGGTGAGTCCGCGGGGCAGCCAGATCACCTTAGTGGCGCCGATGGTCCTGGCCAGTTCGGCCTCGATTTCGGCTTTGCTGACTCCGGGATTGCGGCCCGGATCCAGCTGCACGGTTTCGGTGACCAGCACCGTTCCCTCGCCGTCCACCTGGATGCCGCCGCCCTCGTTGACCAGCTCGGACACGAGGTGCCGGGCGCTGGCCCGGCCTGCCACCTCGGCGGCGACCAGCGAATCCTTGTCCCACCTGGCCCAGTCCTGCGCGCCCCAGCCGTTGAAGACCCAGTCGACAGCACCCAGGGCGCCGTTTCCGTCCAGAACAAACGTCGGGCCGATGTCGCGCATCCACGCATCGTTGAGTTCCGCCGTCAGTACCTCGACGGCGGGGGACAGGTAGCGGGCGGCGGTGCCGACGTCGGACGGGTCCACCACCATGGTGACCGGTTCAAACTCAACGGCGGCATTCGCGACGGCGGCCCAGACCGACCGGGCGGCGTGCGCCGCCTCCGCGGTGTCCCCGAGCGTGTAGCCGCCGGTGGGGAACGCCATCCAAAGCCGCTCCTGGCGGGCCGTCTCGGCCGGCATGCGCCAGGTGCTCACGCGTGTGCCCCGGCCGCGACAAGCCCAGCCGCCGCACTGGGTGTGCCGAACGGCTCCTCGGTGCGGACCGGTTCGGTGAGCCGGGCATAGGTGTCCGGGCGGCGGGTGGTGAGGAACGGGAAGAGGGTCAGCCAGTCCTTGCGCTGGTCCAGGTCGAGATCGGCCACGAGGACTGCGGACTCGTTCCGGGGTGCCTGGACCAGGATGCGGCCGTACGGGTCCGAGATGAAGGAGGAGCCGTAGAAGTTCAGGCTGCCCTCCTGGCCCCAGCGGTTCGGAACCACCATGAACAGGCCGTTGGCGATGCCGTTGCCCACGATGACCTGCTGCCACAGGGGCTGGGTGTCAAAGTCCGGGAACAGCGGCTCGGAACCGATCGCCGTCGGGTACACCAGGAGCTCAGCGCCGCTGAGGGAGTACATGCGGGCCAGCTCCGGGAACCACTCGTCCCAGCAGGTGGGCATGCCCAGCCGGGCGCCGCCGAGTTCTGCCGGGGCGTGGACCCGGTAGGCGTCCTCCGCCTCGGGGCCCTGCCGGAAGAACTTGTCCTCGTAGTATCCCGCGGTCACCGGGATGTGCAGCTTGTGCGTGCGGGCCAGGAGCTCGCCGGAGGGGGAGACCAGGATGGAGGTGTTCAGGCCAAGGCCGTCATCCGAGCCGTCCGGGTTGGCCGCGCGCTGGTAGAGCGAGGCATGGACGGTAATGCCGTTCCGGCGGGCGGCCTCTGCTGCGAAGCGGAAGGTGGGGCCGGTCAGCAGGTCCTCCGCCGTGTCGGAGGGGCGCGGGCGGTGCTGGCCCTGCAGGGACAGGTCATTTTCGGGGATCTGGTCGGCCGGGTAGCGGGAAAGTGTGAGCTCGGGCAGGAACACCACCGTGGCACCCAGCCGGGCGGCCCGGTCAATGCCGTCGTTGAGTTCCGCGCGGAGTGCGGCGGCGCTGCTGTGCCAGCGGTGCTGCACGAGGCCCACCCTCAGGGCAGGGCGTCCGGACGGCGCTGTCCGGGCGAGGGAGGCGGGCGCGTTGAGGCAGGTTATTTCGATCATGATGATGATTACTCCAGTGAGACGACCGTCACTAAATGAATGACGTTCATTTAGTATGCACGTGCGATGCCGGCGTGGCAAGGGTTATTTGAATGCCGATCATTTATGACCCCGTCCGCTCGCCGCACGGAAGTTGGGCGCCCGCGGAATTAGTAAGTAAGCTGATCGTGAAATTCGGCCTCTGGTGCTCCCCGGCCCGGAGCGCCTGCGGTAGCGTCGAAACCACTGGACCATTCGAGGAGGATTCATGAAGGCTTCACCGACACTGACCAACAACATGCAGGCCGTCCTGACGGACCTGATCGAGCTGCACCTCCAGGGCAAGCAGGCGCACTGGAACATCGTTGGCACCAACTTCAGGGATCTGCACCTCCAGCTGGACGAGATTGTCACTGCCGCCCGGCTCTTTGCGGACGACATCGCGGAGCGCATGCGCGCCCTGCATGCCCTGCCGGACGGGCGCAGCGCCACCGTGGCAAAGTCGACGAACCTTCCGGCGTTCCCGGAGGGGCTCATCAATACGAAGGATGCGATTGACCGCATCGTGGCCGCCCTGGAGGCGGCGGTCGGCACCATGCGCAAGGTTCATGACGAGGTCGACGAGGAAGACCCCACCACCGCCGACCTGCTGCACACCTTCATCGAGAAGCTGGAGCAGTTCGCGTGGATGACCGGCGCCGAGAACATGAAGGCGTCGGCCAGCGTGACGCAGCCGGACAGCAAGTAAGCGACCGGGCAGTTTATTACCCGCGCCGATTGTCATGGGCGGCCCTGGAGGGATTCCTCCGGGGCCGCCCGATTTTGTGCCCGCTACTTCGCCCGGTCCCGACTACTTCGCACGCGGGATGCGGCGGAGTACGACGGCGGCAAGCACCGACGCTCCTGCCATCAGCACCAGCCCAATCGCCGCTGTGATGTGCACGCCGGAGTCAAACGCCGTCCGGGCAGCGGCCGTGACCGCCTCTGCCAGCGGTGCCGGCAGCGACCCGGCCAGCTCCACCGCCCCGGCGAGGGTTTCCCGGGCCTGGTCTGCCGACGCTGCTGTGGACACCTGCGCAACGGCCGCCGGCAGGGCGAGGTGCTGCTGGTATGACGCGGTCAGGATCGACCCCAGGACCGCCGTGCCCAGGAGGGACCCCACTTCGTAACCCGTCTCCGAGATCGCCGCTGCGGCCCCGGATTTCGCCGCCGGCGCAGCCCCCAGGATCAGATCGTTCGAGATGGTCTCGGCGGATCCCACACCTACGGCCAAAACGAGGAGGGCGGCAAGCAGCGTGGCGGGTCCGCCGTCGTGATTGCCGAATGCGACGAGGCAGTAGCCGGTGGCGCCCAGCGCCAGTCCCGAGGCCACCACAAAGCCCGGCCGCACCCTCCGGACCAGCGGAACCACCAGCAGGCCGGCCACCACCATTGCCGCCAGCGCGGGCACCATGGCGGTACCGGACTCGGACGGTGACATGCCTTCGAGCAGCTGCAGGTGCTGTGCCAGGAACAGGATGAAGCCGTTGTAGGAGAACAGCGACAGGATGTTTGCCGTAATTGCCGCGCTGAATACTGGGTTCCGGAACAGGGAAATGTCCAGCATCGGGGAAGCCAGGGCGTGCTGGCGGCAGACGAAGAGAAGGCCCATGACCAGGCCGAATGCCATCACGCCGAAAGCGGCCGGGCCGGGGCCGTGCGTGGCCAGTTCCTTGATGCCGTAAACCAGCGGCACCATGGTCAGCATTGACAGCACCACGCTGGGGGTATCCACGCGTCCCGGTTTCGGATCCTTGGACTCCGGAATGAGGAAGCGGCCGAGGATCAGCGGCGGCAGCATGATGGGCACGGCCACGAGCAGGACCGCGCCCCACCAGAAATGCTCCACCAACCAGCCGCCAAAGATCGGCCCGAGTGCCGCGCCCCCTGAAAAGCCCGCGGCCCAAATGGCCACGGCCAGCCGACGCCTGCCCGGCTCCTGGAAGATGTTGCGGATCAGGGACAGTGTGGACGGCATGAGCATGGCGCCGAAGAATCCCAGGGCGGCGCGGCCCGCAATAAGCCATTCAGCGCTCGGCGCGAAGGCTGATGCCGCGGAGACCGCCGCAAACCCTGAGATGCCGGTCAGGAGCAGCCGGCGGCGCCCGATCCTGTCGCCCAGACTTCCCATTGCCACGAGGAGTCCGGCCAGGACGAGTGCGTAGGCGTCCACCACCCACAGGAGCTGCACGCCCGAGGGGTCCAGGCTGCGGGCGATCGCCGGAAGGGCAAACGTCAGCGCGGTATTGTCCACGGCCACCAGGAGCACGGGGAACATGAGCAGGGCCAGGGCGAGCCAGTCTCTTTTGGATGAAGTCCGGTTGGCCTCGGCGGGCAGCGGGGCGAGGACGGAATGAGTGGTCATGAAATAACTATACCGTCCGGACGGTACAGTTATAGCCTTCAGTCCGAAACGGGCATGATGGAAGCCATGCCCAGAAAACCGGTCGCCCGCGGCGCAGTCCTCGATGCCTTCGAATCCCTGCTGATCGAGGTGGGGGAGCGCGCCGCCACCCTCGATGCTGTGGCCGCCCGCGCCGGCGTCTCCAAGGGCGGGCTGCTGTACCACTTTCCGAACAAGGAAGCACTGATCGGCGTCCTGCTGGACCGGTTGGATGAATTCGCGGAGGCGGACGCGCAGGCCATGGCCGCAGCCCCGGAGGGAGCTGCCGCCTACTTCATCAGGTCGTCCGTCTGGGCTGACACGCCGCTGGACCGTGCCATCGTGGCCGCCACGCGGCTGGCCGAGGTCGCGCACGAGGAAACCCGGCGCCGGTTTGCCCACATCCAGCAGCGGTGGCTGGACGAGATTGCCCGCGACGTGGGGCCGGGCCTGGCCAAGGCGGTCCTGTACATGGGCGACGGGCTCTACTTCAATGCCATGCTGTCCGTCGGGCCGGCGGCAACGCCTTCCGAGACCGCGGCCGACGTCGAAAGCCTCCTCGCCGCGCTCGACCGGCTGCGGGGGTAGTCCCGCTGCTGCCGGGCTACCGCCGCGGTTTGCGGACGCGAACCCGGCGTAGGACAATAGCCTCTGTGACGACGACAGCTGTCACCGCTCAATTTAATAAAGCCTTTGATCTGCGGCGGGAGAGTCCTGCAAGTAGGTACAAGCAGGCGCCGTAGGAGCAAAACCTCCCCAGGAATCTCTCAGGCCCACGTACCGCCGCGGCAAGGCAACTCTGGAGAGCAGCAGGCTGCCCGCTGGAATGTCCGCGTTCGCGCGGACGGTTCAGGGCGTGCTGTGCTCACCGACGGTGCAAGCGGACACGAGTGTCCGCGGAATCTCTCAGGTCCAATACAGAGCGGGGAGGAACCCGAATCAATGTGGCGTACCCTGCGCCGCCTTAGTTATGGAGTTCCTTTTGACCGTTAGTTCAGCCTCCTCGTCCTTCGTCGACCGGCATATCGGCGCCCGCCGCCAGGCCGACGTCGAAGCCATGCTCAAGGCCGTCGGCTATGACACCGTCGACGCCCTGGTTGACACGGCAGTCCCCAACGACATCCGCCAGGACTCCGCGCTCCAGCTTGCCCCCGCGCTGAGCGAAGTTGAGGTCCTGGCCGAACTCCGGAAGCTCGCGGCCAAGAACAAGACCGCGGTTCAGATGATCGGGCAGGGCTACTACGACACCGTGACGCCGCCGGTGATCCGCCGCAACATCCTCGAGGCCCCGGCGTGGTACACCGCGTACACGCCGTACCAGCCGGAGATCTCGCAGGGCCGGCTTGAGGCGCTGCTGAACTTCCAGACCATGGTCCAGGACCTGACGGCGCTGCCCATCGCGAACGCGTCGCTGCTGGATGAAGCCACGGCCGTGGCCGAGGCCGTGCTGCTGATGCGCCGGGCCAACAAGAAGAATGACGGCAAGACCGTCCTGGACGCGGACTGCCTGCCGCAGACCATCGCCATTGTGAAGGGCCGCGCCGAGGCGCTCGGCTTCGAGGTGGAGGTCGCGGACCTGTCCCAGGGGCTGCCCGACGGCGAGATCAACGGCGTCGTGCTCCAGCAGCCCGGCGTCTCGGGCCGGGTCTTCGACCATTCCGGCGTGATCGCCGCCGCCAAGGAACGCGGCGCACTGGTGACCGTGGCCGCGGACCTGCTGGCCCTGACCCTGATCACGCCTCCGGGCGAGCAGGGCGCCGACATCGCCGTCGGAACCGCCCAGCGCTTCGGCGTTCCCCTGTTCTATGGCGGTCCGCACGCCGCCTACATGGCTGTGCAGAAGGGCCTCGAGCGCTCCCTGCCGGGCCGGCTCGTTGGCGTCTCCAAGGACAACGCCGGTGTCCCTGCCTACCGCCTCGCGCTGCAGACCCGGGAGCAGCACATCCGCCGCGAGAAGGCCACCTCCAACATCTGCACCGCCCAGGCGCTGCTGGCCATCGTCGCCTCGATGTACGCCGTGTACCACGGTCCGGAGGGCCTGAAGGCGATCGCCGAGACCACGCACGGCCACGCCAGGACCCTTGCCGCGTCGCTCAAGGCCGCCGGGCTGGACGTCCTGCACACCAGCTTCTTCGACACTGTGACGGTTTCGGTTCCGGGCAAGGCCGGCGCCATCATCGCCGCCGCCGAGCAGAAGGGCATCAACCTCCGCAGCATCGACGCCGACACCGTCGGCATCTCGGCGGATGAAACCACGACGCCGGCCGTCGTCGCCGACGTCCTGTCCGCCTTTGGTGCCACCGCCGTGGAGGCGACTGGCGGTTTCGCCTTGGACACCGCCGTCGAGCGTTCCTCCGCGTACCTGCAGCACCCGGTGTTCAACACGCACCGTTCGGAAACCCAGCTGCTGCGCTACATCCGCAGGCTCTCCGACCGCGACCTGGCCTTGGACCGGACCATGATTCCGCTGGGTTCGTGCACCATGAAGCTGAACGCGACCGCCGAGATGGAGGCCATTTCCTGGCCGGAGTTCGCCTCGATCCACCCGTTCGCCCCGGATTCCCAGACCGCGGGCTGGCGCGAACTCATCGGCGGACTGGAAGCCGACCTCGCCGAGATCACCGGCTACGACCAGGTGTCCATCCAGCCCAACGCGGGGTCCCAGGGCGAGCTCGCCGGCCTGCTGGCGATCCGCGGCTACCACCTCTCCCGCGGTGAGGGACAGCGCAACATCTGCCTGATCCCGGCCTCGGCGCACGGCACCAACGCCGCCTCCGCCGTGCTGGCCGGCATGAAGGTGGTCGTCGTGGCTACCGCCGCTGACGGCACGATCGACCACACGGACCTGTACGCGAAGATCGAGGCCAACAAGGATGCACTCTCGTGCATCATGATCACCTACCCCTCCACCCACGGCGTGTACGACGGCGACGTCCGCGAAGTCTGCGACGCCGTCCACGCCGCCGGCGGACAGGTCTACGTCGACGGCGCCAACCTCAACGCCCTCGTCGGCCTGGCCCAGCCCGGCAAGTTCGGCGGCGACGTCTCGCACCTGAACCTGCACAAGACCTTCTGCATCCCGCACGGCGGCGGCGGACCCGGCGTCGGGCCGGTCGCGGCGAAGGCACACCTGGCACCGTTCATGCCGGGTGACGCCGCTACCTGGACCGAAGGCAACGACGTTCCGATCTCCGCTTCGCGCTTCGGCTCCGCCGGCGTCCTGCCGATCTCCTGGGCGTACGTGAAGCTGATGGGCGGGGCCGGCCTGACCGAGGCCACCAAGTCGGCGCTGCTGGCTGCCAACTACGTGGCGGCAAGCCTGAACGACTTCTTCCCCGTGCTCTACACCGGCGAAGGCGGCCTCGTGGCGCACGAATGCATCCTGGACCTGCGCGCCCTGACGGCCAAGACCGGCGTCACCGCCGAGGACGTGGCCAAGCGCCTGATTGACTACGGTTTCCACGCCCCCACGCTGGCGTTCCCGGTGGCCGGCACGCTGATGGTGGAGCCCACCGAATCCGAGGACCTGGGCGAAATCGACCGGTTCATCAAGGCCATGATCGCCATCCGCGGCGAGATCGACCAGGTGGCGAACGGCGACTTCACGGTGGAGAACAGCCCGCTGCGCAACGCCCCGCACACTGCGGCAGCTGCCATCAGCTCCGACTGGGACCGCGCCTACCCGCGCGAGCAGGCCGTCTTCCCCGGGCACACGCACAAGCAGGACAAGTACTTCCCGCCTGTGGGCCGCATCGACGGCGCCGCCGGTGACCGGAACCTGGTCTGCTCCTGCCCGCCCCTCGAAGCGTTCGAGAACTAGAGGAATCCGCTCAATGACTGAGAACTACACTGCCCTTTACGAGGAGCACAAGAAGCTCGGTGCTTCGTTCACCGACTTTGGCGGCTGGCAGATGCCGTTGAAGTACGGCTCGGAACTGGCCGAGCACCATGCCGTCCGTAATTCGGCCGGCATCTTCGACCTCTCCCACATGGGCGAAGTCTGGGTCACCGGCCCGGACGCTGCCGCTTTCCTGGACTACGCCCTCGCCGGCAAGATCTCCGCCATGGCCGTCGGCAAGGCCAAGTACTCCCTGATCTGCGACGCCGACGGCGGCATCATCGACGACCTCATCGTCTATCGGCGGCCGTCCGCGGCTGAAGGCAGTGACCGCTTCCTGGTAGTGCCCAACGCCGGCAACGCCAAGGTGGTGGCCGAGGCCCTGGTGCAGCGGGCCGCCGGCTTTGACGCCGCCGTCGAGGACGCCTCCGCCGGCACGTCACTGATCGCCGTGCAGGGCCCGAAGGCCGAGGAGATCCTCCTCCGCCTCGTCCCGGCGGCCCAGCACGAGCTGGTCACCGGGCTGAAGTACTACGCCGCCGTCGAAGTGCCCTTCCTGGTGGGCGGGGCGAGCCGGAACCTGCTGCTGGCCCGGACCGGGTACACCGGCGAGGACGGCTTCGAGATCTTCGTGGAGAACGACGGCGCCGCCGCCCTTTGGCAGTCGATCGTCGCCATCGCGGATGAGGGGGAGCTGACGCCCGCGGGCCTCGCGTCCCGTGATTCGCTCCGTTTGGAGGCCGGCATGCCGCTGTACGGCAACGAGCTTTCCCTCGAGGGCGACCCGTTCGCCGCCGGCCTGGGCCCGGTCGTCGCGCTGTCCAAGGAAGGCGACTTCGTGGGCAAGGCCGCGCTGGCTGCCAAGAAGGAAGCCGGGGCGGGTTCCACCTCGGGCCGCAAGCTCGTAGGCCTCAAAGGCCTGGGCCGCCGCGCCGGCCGCGGACATTACCCGGTCCTTAAGGACGGCACGGTCGTCGGCGAAGTCACCTCCGGCCAGCCCAGCCCCACCCTCGGCTACCCGGTCGCCATGGCCTACGTCGACGTCGCCTACGCCGAACCCGGCACGGCCCTGGACATCGACCTGAGGGGCAAGGCGGAGCCGTTCGAAGTCGTCGCACTGCCTTTCTACAAGCGCTCAAAGTAGCCCGGCCGAACCGCTGGTTGAGCCTGCCGAAACCCTCGCGGTTCCACTCGGCTCCAGGACCGGCGGGCCCCAGTTTTCACGCGTGCTGCTCCTTCGTCGCTTTGACGCACGCTTTCGAAAACCGCGGCCAGCCGGCCCTTCGAGGGCATGTCACCTTGGGTGACAATCACGGCACAGCGACAGCCAGGATGAGTGCATCGAAAGCCAAAGGTGCTGGGGGAGGGGCCGCCGTCGGACGCGTTCTCTCAAAACCCGACCGCCGGTGTATGCCCTCGCCAAGCTCGATCATTGGGGGTCGAGCTTGCCGAACCGGCGCTCTGGCTTGCCTGGTACGGGGCTGTTGCAAGTTTCGCTCCGGAAACTGGTGGCCCCGAAAACTGAACGTCACTACGGCGGGTGAGGGGTCTCCGGAAGCGTGCTCCCCACCGTCCCCCTGGCCTCGCAGGCTCGGCCAGGGAACCCGGACGGCGTGGGCCCAGCACGCGGAGGAGTTCCCCTCACCCGCCACCCAGGCCACGCGCGCGGTGCGGGGAGGAGTTCCCTCACCCGCCACCCAGGCCACGCGCGCGGGGTACGGAGGAGTTCCCAGGCGCCACCCAGCCACACACAACTGTTTTTGTCCGCGAGTTTCACGAGCAAAGGAAAATAAATGGCAAAAGTTGCCGCTGAACTGCAGTATTCCGAGGAACACGAATGGGTTTCCCGTGAGGACGGGAATGTGGTGTCTATTGGCATCTCCGCCGTGGCCACAGACGCCCTCGGCGACATTGTTTACGTGGACCTGCCCGAGGTGGGGTCCGCGGTGACCGCGGGGGAGACCTGCGGCGAGGTTGAGTCCACGAAGTCGGTTTCGGACCTGTACGCCCCGGTGACGGGAGAGGTCACGGAGATCAACTCCACGGTCATCGAGGACCCTGCCCTGATCAACAGCGACCCGTACGGGGCCGGCTGGCTGTTCAAGGTGGCGGCCGAATCTGAGGGCCCGCTGCTCTCTGCCGAGGAGTACGCGTCCAAGAACGGCGGCGAGCTGTGAGCGGCGCAGGTGCCGCAGGCACAGAAACAGTCGCCTTCACCCAGGTCGTGTCGCCGAGCCTGAACGCGGATCTCGCGGAGCTGGATCCGGAGATCGCGGCAAAGATCGACGACGAACTTGGGCGCCAGCGCACGGGCCTGGAGATGATTGCGTCGGAGAACCACACGGCGGCTGCGGTGATGCAGGCGCAGGGGTCGGTGCTGACCAACAAGTACGCCGAGGGGTACCCGGGCAAGCGGTACTACGGCGGCTGCGAGCACGTTGACGTGATCGAGCAGCTCGCGATCGACCGGGTCAAGGCCCTGTTCGGTGCCGGGTACGCGAACGTGCAGCCGCACTCCGGTGCGCAGGCGAACGCCTCGGTGATGCACGCCCTGATCACGCCGGACGACACCATCATGGGCCTGAACCTCGCCCATGGCGGGCACCTGACGCACGGCATGCGGATCAACTTCTCCGGCAAGCTCTACAACGTGGTCCCGTACCAGGTCCGTGAAGATGACCACCGGATCGACATGGCCGAGGTGGAGCGCCTGGCCCAGGAGCACAAGCCGCAGCTCATCGTGGCCGGCTGGTCTGCGTACGCCCGGCAGCTGGACTTCGCCGAGTTCCGCCGGATCGCCGACTCCGTGGGGGCTTACCTGATGGTGGACATGGCGCACTTCGCCGGGCTCGTCGCCGCAGGCCTGCACCCGTCACCGGTCCCGCACGCGCACGTCACCACGTCCACCACGCACAAGACCCTCGCGGGTCCGCGCGGCGGGATCATCCTGACCAACGACGCCGACGTTGCCAAGAAGATCAACTCGGCTGTCTTCCCTGGCCAGCAGGGCGGGCCGCTGGAGCACGTGATCGCGGGCAAGGCCGTGGCCTTCAAGATCGCCGCGTCCCAGGAGTTCAAGGAACGCCAGGAGCGGGTGCTCGCCGGCGCCCGGATCCTCGCCGAGCGCCTGGTCCAGCCCGACGTCACGGCCAAGGGCATCTCGGTGGTCTCCGGCGGTACGGATGTGCACCTGGTTCTGGTGGACCTGCGGAACTGTGAGCTCGACGGGCAGCAGGCTGAGGACCGCCTCGCTGCCATCGACATCACCGTGAACCGCAACGCCGTGCCGTTCGATCCGCGCCCGCCGATGGTCACCTCCGGCCTGCGCATCGGCACTCCGGCCCTGGCCACCCGCGGTTTCAGCGAAGCCGCCTTTGCCGAGGTCGCGGACATCATCGCGGAGGCACTGACCGCCGACGCCGATGCCGACCTGTCCGGACTGCGCCGCCGCGTGGAAGCCCTCGCCGAAGCCCACCCCCTCTACCCTGGCGTCGCAAACCTCGCCTGACCTGTAGGGTGGAGTTTTTGTCCAGATACCGCGGGTTGAAGGCCCTTTTGAGGCCATTATCTGTACAAAAACTCCACCCTCTACCGACCCCATGCCTAGTTAGGATTGATTTATGGCCGTTGGAGTCTTTGATCTCTTTTCCATTGGGATCGGGCCCTCGAGTTCCCACACGGTGGGTCCGATGCGTGCCGCTGCCGTCTTCGCCGGCGAGCTCAAAGCCAGCGGAAAGCTGGACAGCGTGGCGTCGCTGCGGGTGGATCTGTACGGGTCGCTGGCGGCGACGGGGCACGGGCATGGGACCATGACGGCGGTGCTGCTGGGCTTGGAGGGGTATCACCCGGAGCTGATCCTGCCGGATGAGGTGGAGGAGCGGTTGGCGTCGATCGCGGAGACGGGGATCCTGAACCTGGCGGGGTCGGTTCCGTTGCCGTATGGCGTGGAGGACATGGTGCTGCGGCCGCTGACGGTGCTGCCGCGGCATACGAACGGGATGACGTTCACGGTCTTTGATGTGAACGGGGCGGAGCTGCAGAAGGCGACGTTCTTCTCCGTTGGGGGCGGGTTCATTGTCCGCGAGGGCGAGGAAGAGGCCGCGCAGCAGGAGCTGGACGAGTCGAAGAAGGACCTGCCGCTGCCGTTCCGGACCGCGGCGGAACTGCTGGGGCACTGCCGTGCCCAGGGCCTGTCGATTGCCGACGTCATGCTGGTCAATGAGTGCGCGTCCCGGTCCGAGGCGGAGATCCGGGAGGGGCTGCTGCACATTTATTCGGTGATGGAGGGCTGCGTGCAGGCCAGCCTGAAGCGGGAGGGGCTGCTGCCGGGCGGTCTGAAGGTCCGCCGTCGGGCCCCGGACTGGCATGAGCGGCTGCTGAAGGAAGGCCGTGGCCACGGAGGGGACTACCGGGACCCGAAGTACTGGCAGGAGTGGGTGAACCTGATCGCCCTGGCCGTGAACGAGGAGAACGCCTCCGGCGGCCGCGTGGTCACCGCCCCGACGAACGGGGCGGCCGGGATCATCCCCGCCGTGCTGTACTACGCTTTGCATTTCGCGCCGGGCATGGAGAACGCGACGCAGGAGGACCGCGACGACGTGGTGGTCCGTTTCCTGCTGGCCGCCGGCGCGGTCGGGGTGCTGTACAAGGAGCAGGCGTCGATTTCGGGTGCGGAGGTGGGCTGTCAGGGCGAGGTGGGGTCGGCGTCGTCGATGGCTGCCGCCGGGCTGGCGGAGGTGATGGGCGGGTCCCCGGCGCAGGTGGAGAACGCGGCGGAGATCGCGATGGAGCACAACCTGGGCCTGACCTGTGATCCGATCGGCGGGCTGGTCCAGGTCCCGTGCATCGAGCGGAACGCGATCGCCGCGGCCAAGGCGATCAACGCCGCGAAGATGGCGCTCTGGGGCGACGGTTCGCACCGGGTCTCGCTGGACGAGGTCATCGTGACCATGCGCGAAACCGGCAAGGACATGAGCTCCAAATACAAGGAAACGGCGATGGGCGGCCTCGCCGTCAACGTCGTGGAGTGCTGATTCCAGCACCGCCGGTTGAGCCCGTCCGGACGGGACTAGTTGTTGGCGGCCGCCCAGAGGTTCAGGCTTGTGGCAAAGACCACCCACGACAGGTAGGGCAGCATCAGCAGACCGGCCGTGCGGCGGATCGGGCCGAACAGGAGCACGGTGGCGGCCACAGCCACGGCCAGGGCAAGGATGATGCCCAGCGCCAGCCAGAGCGCAGGCGAACCCCAGGCCGGGTACAGCCCGAAGAACACGGGCGTCCACGCCAGGTTCAGGGCAAGCTGCACGCCGTAGACCCTGAGCGCAGCCCTGCGGCGCGGGCTGCGGCTCCGCCAAACAAGCCATGCAGCCACCGCCATGGCTGTGTACAGCGCGGTCCAGACGGGCCCGAACACCCAGTTGGGCGGAGACCACGGCGCCTTGTCGGCCGTTTCGTACCAGCCGGTGACGTTGCTGATGGTCGCCTGCGAACCCAGCCAGGCCACCAGGGCGGAGGCCGCCAGGAACCCCAGGAGGCCGGCAATTTCGACGGCGGTGCGCCGCCGTGCAGGTGGCACGGCACCGCCCCTGGTTGCGGCATCTGTTCCCGTTCCCGCGGCCGGCGCGCGGTCCCTGCTCGTCATCTCCCTACACTTGCCAAGGGCGCAGGCGGAGTCAAGATTCTGACCAGGATCACGTGCCCGTGTCGAGCGGGCCGGGAGCCCTGACGGATAGACTTGAGGCTGCTTCTCCGGCATCTGCACGAAACGTAAGCGAAGATTGGACACGGCACACTTGCGAGAATTCACTGCCCGCTTTGCCACCTCCGAAGAGGTTGCCAACTGGGACTCCCACGTCACCGCGAATCCGAACGGCGGAAACCTGCTGCAGTCGGAGGCCTTCGCCGAGGTCAAGCAGCACTTCGGCTGGAAGACCCTGCACCTCGTCTACGAGACCGCTGACTACACGAGCTACAACCTGGTCCTGGAAAAGAGCTTCCCGGTGCTGGGCAAGCTCTGGTACCTCATCAAGGGACCTGATGTGGCCGCCGTCGAGGACATTCCGGGCATCGCCGCAGCCAACGCCGAATTCGTCAAGCGCGCACGGCTGGGGGTCTTCGCCATCAAGATCGAGCCGGACATCATCCTCAGCGACGTCGCCCGCGAAGTCATCGAGGGGGCAGGCCTCGTCAAGACGCACAACCTGCAGCCCAACGACTCCACGGCCCTGCTGGATATCTCCCCCGAGGAGAACCAGCTGCTCCGCAACCTCCACTCACGGGGACGGAACGCCGTCCGGCGCGCCATCCGCGAGGGCGTCGAGGTTCACAACGTGGACCCCAGCGAGGAAAACTTCAAGGCCATGTACGCCCTCATGACCGACACCGTCCAGGCGAAGTCCCAGGTGCGCGTCCGCGAATACGACTACTACCGGCAGTTCTGGACGAACTTCATCAAGCGCGGCCAGGGCAGGCTTATGTTCGTGTACGAAAACGGCGTTCCCTCGGTGGGTGCCTTCGTCATCAACTACGGCCGCAAGGGCACGTACAAGGACGGCGGATCCCTGCAGAAGCGCAACCAGTACGGCGATTCGCACCTGGTGCAGTGGACCGCGATCAACCAGCTCAAGGAGCTGGGCTGCACGGAATACGACTTCTGCGGAACGCCGCCCAGCGACAAGCTTAAGGACACCTCGAACCCCTTCCACGGGCTGGGCCTCTTCAAAACCAGCTTCAGCAAAACGGTCACGGACTTCGTGGGCTGCTATGACCAGGTCATCAGCCCGCTGAAGTACAAGGCGTGGATTGCCGCCGGCGAACGTATCGCCCGGCAGCTCTACACGCGCCGCACCGGGCAACAGTTTTACTGACCGGGACGTTTAACGGCTAAGGCACTGAACGGCTAAGGCACTGACAGAGGGGAGCCCTGATGACCAAACAACCCCGCGGCGCCAACCGGCCGCCCACGGACGGGCTGCCCAAGACGGAGCCGCTCACCGCCTCGCAGCTGCACCAGAACGCGGCCGCAAAACGCATGCTGCGCCGCCTGGTGCAGGGGGAAAACCCGCCGACGGCGCCGCTGAGCATCGTGGACCGGCTCGCCGGGAGCCCGTACGCCAATCCCATGATCCAGGTGGGCGGGATCGACGAATCGGCCCGCAAGACGATGGACTTCGCGCTGCACCTTGCCGAGTCCATGTTCCGGTACGGTGCCGGCGCGCTCGAGGTGGAAACCAGCATCATCGCCGTGACGGCGGCGCTGGGGCTGAAAAACATCGAGGTGGACATCACCAACCAGTCCGTGGGCATCAACTATGCGGCCAAGGACCAGACGCCCATCACCCTCCTGCGCGTGGTCCGTTCCTGGACGAACAATTATGCGGGGCTTGCCCAGGTCCACCAGCTGGTCACCGACATCGTGGCCGGGGGCGTGGGCCGGGACGAGGCCGCCCGCCGGCTCGACGAGATCGTCCGGCGCCCCAAGCCGTTCCCGCGCTGGATGGTGACGGTTGCCTTTGCCGTGTTCTCCGCCGTGTTCGTGGCTGTCATTGGCGGCGGCCCTGGCGCCTCGGCGGTCGCGTTCGCCTCCAACCTGCTCATCAGCCTGGTGGCCAGGAAGCTGGGCCGCTGGCGGACGCCTGACTTCTTCATCACCGCTGCATGCTCGTTCGTGGTGACGGTCATCGCGCTGCTGCTGTGGCGGTTCGGCAGTCCGGTGGGAGTCCGGCTTGCTCCGGCCATTGTGGTGGTGGGCGGGATCCTGCTGCTGCTGCCCACCGGGCGGCTCGTATCCTCGGTGCAGGATGCCATCAACGGCTTTCCCGTCACTGCGGCCGGCAGGTTTCTGTCCACCCTGCTGACATTCGGGGCCGTCGTCGCCGGCATTGCCGTTGCCTTTGTGGTGGGCGACAGGATCGGCATGGAGCCGATCGACGTTACCGAGACCTTCCCGCCCGCGTACCCGCTGTGGGTGCAGGTGATCCTGGTTGCCATCGCCGTCGTGGCGATCGGCATCACGGAACAGACGGACTGGAAGCTGCTGCTTCCGACGGCGGCCGTGGGCGTGGTGGGGCACCTCACCCTGATCGCGGGCGAGGCGCTGGGTATTGGGGCGCGTTTCTCGCCGGCGCTCGCCGCCGTGGTGATCGGCCTGCTGGCCCGTGTGGTTGCGCTGAAGATGGGAGCGCCGCAGCTGGTGGTCGCCGTGCCGGCCGGTTTGATCCTCCTGCCCGGCCTCACCATTTTCCGGTCGATGTACGTCCTGACCATCGAAGAATCCGAGATCCTGCTCGGCGCTGGCGGGATGCTCAGCGCCGGGGCGATCGTGTTCGGCGTCGCCGGCGGTATTGTGCTGGGCGACACCCTGGCTCGGCCGCTGACGCGGAACCTTGCCAGCAACGAGCGGCGGCGTTCACGCCGCCGCTAGCGCTGCTGGATTGCTACAGGATCTGGCCGATGGGGAGCTTCTTCTCGGCCTGGAACACGTCCTCCACCCTGCCCTTGGCCCAGTAGCCGGACAGTGAGACCTGGCTGCGGTCCAGGCCGCGTTCCCGGAACAGGACGTCCCGCAGTGCCTTCATGTAGCCCCGCTCGCCATGCGCAAAGACGTTCACCCGCCCCTCCGGCCAGGCAGCGTTGCGCACGGCCTCCACCAGCCGGCTGCCCTCGCCGGCGGGGACGCCGCCGCGCTGCAGCCAAACCAGCTCGAGTCCGGCCGGGGCAGCGATCTCCTGCACGTCGTCGTCAGAACCCACCTCGATGAAGGCCTGGCCGCGCGCATGCTCCGGCAGGGACTCAATAA
The DNA here is from genome assembly GCF_042668165.1 of Arthrobacter sp. NPDC057388. Lineage (NCBI taxonomy): Bacteria > Bacillati > Actinomycetota > Actinomycetes > Micrococcales > Micrococcaceae > Arthrobacter > Arthrobacter sp. NPDC057388. The sequence continues at coordinate 116,018 of NZ_JBHVBL010000009.1, read as the reverse complement.
CGGCGGCCATGGCCGGCAAGGCGGCCTCGTCCCCGGCCAGGAGGTACCAGTCCGCCGCCGGATCTGGGTTGTAGGCGCCGCCCGGCCCGGTGAAGATCAGGCTGTCACCGGGTTTGGCTTTGGCCGCCCAGGGGCCGGCCAGGCCCTCGTCGCCGTGGACCACGAAATCAATGGCCAGTTCGCCGGCTGCCATGTCCACCCAGCGGACGGTGTAGGTCCTGGTGTAGGGCCACTGCTCCCGGGGCATCGTTTCCCGGATGGCCCAGAGGTCCAGGGGCTCCGGGTAGTCCACGCCGGGCTGCGGAAAGACGATCTTGACGTACCGGTCCACGAAGTCGTTGTTGACGTAGTCAGCGAAGCCCGGGCCGCCGGCGACGATCCGCACCATGTGCGCGGAAAGCTGCTCGCGCCGAAGGACAGCCAGGGTGACCTGCGGGCGGGATTTCTTGGTGGCAGAGGTGGCGGCCGGGAGGGAAGTCATGCGGGTAAGCCTAGCCTAAGTTCCTGGGCGGAACGGCGGGGATCTCCCAGTCCACCGGGCCGGCACCCTGCTCCGTCAGCAGCGCGTTGGCGCGGCTGAACGGCCGGGAACCAAAGAACCCGCGCGAGGCGGACAGCGGGCTGGGGTGGGCACTGGATACCACGGGCGTGCTGCCAAGCAGGGGGCGGACGCTCTCGGCGTCCTTGCCCCACAGCACAGCCACGAGCGGGGCAACGGTGCCCGCCGCCGTCCGGCGCCCGGCGACGGCGGCGACGGCCGCCGTCGAGATTGTTTCCCAGCCTTTGCCGCGGTGCGAGCCGGCAGCGCCCTCCCGCACGCTCAGCACCCTGTTGAGCAGCAGGACGCCCTGGTCCGCCCAGGAGCCGAGATCGCCGTGGATCCGCGGGGGCAGGCCCAGGTCGGATTCAAGTTCCTTATAGATGTTGGCCAGGCTGCGCGGTATGGGGCGGGTGCCGGCGTCCACGGAAAAGGCGAGCCCCACGGCGTGGCCGGGGGTGGGGTAGGGGTCCTGGCCCAGGATCAGGACCCGCACCTGGTTCAGCGGCTGCCGGAACGCCCGGAGAACGTTCGATGCCGACGGCAGCACCCTGTGCCCGGCTGCCTCCTCGCGCGCGAGGAAGGCCAGGACGGACCTCACCTCGGCTTCCACCCCGGCCAGGGCCTCCGCCCAGTCGGGTGCCACCAGTTCGCTTAACGGAAGCGCGGCGAGCGCCGCGAAACCGGGGCCCGCCACTGCGGCCGGTTCCAGGTCGAAGAGGGGTTCAGGTTCCATCACGCCGTCCATTCTTCCGCAATGCAGTCCGGAGGGGGTTGCCGGAGCCGGCCGCCGGGGGCGGTGACGGTCCGGTGCCGGCCCTGCGCCGCCCTTGTGCCGCCCATCCGCCGCAAATGACAACGCTGTTATTCCTCCGTAACATAGGGGAGGTACTTTGACCGGATTCAGCTAAGGAGAGCGCAGTGGCCGAGCCGTTGCAGGACCACCTCGCGGACCGTCTCGCAGAGCAGAATTCAGGGCAGGAACCAGGGCAGAATTCAGGGCAGGACCCCATTACGGGGCGCGGGCTGCGGAGCGGTTCGCTGCTGGATGACTTCAAGCTCCGGGACTCGCCGCTGAGCGAGCGGGAGCAGCAGATTCTCGCCCTCGAACGTCAGTGGTGGAAGTATGCCGGCGCCAAGGAACAGGCCATCCGGGAGCTCTTTGACCTGTCCGCGACGCACTACTACCAGATCCTCAACGCGCTGATCGACACCGAGCACGCGCTGGCGCACGACCCCATGCTGGTGAAGAGATTGCGTAGACTACGTACGTCACGTCAGCGGGCCCGCACTGCACGCCGCCTTGGTTCTGACGCGTAATTGCTAGTGCCGGACTGCCGGCGAAAACCAACAAGGACGCCTGTTTACCATGACTAATTTTGCTCGGGACGAATTCGACAGGGTACCTGAGGTCTCCTCCCGGCAGGGCGTACACCGCGCTGTCTCCGCGCCGTCGCGGCCAAAGTTGTGGCCCATCCTTTCCGTCGGAATCGGGGCGCTCGCCGTGGGCCTGGTGGCTTTCCTCCTGCTGCCGCAGCTGGGCTTCCAGCCCGCCATGGCGCCGCCCTCCGCCGCGGCAGCCGGCACCTCTGCGCCGGCCGGCCCGACGACGGCACCCTCCGAAAGCCCGGCGTCCGGCGCCGCCGCACCGGAGCCGCAGTCCTCGGCTGACTCCGAAGCGGCTTCCCCTTCGGCCCTGCAGCCCGCCACCTCGGAAACCATCGCCCCTGCAGCCGTGGACAAGTCGCAGCCGGTCGCCGTCTTCAACGGAACGCTGACCGCCGGCCTGGCCGGGCGCGTGGGTGCCACGGTCCAGTCGGACGGCTGGGTGCTCGGTGAGGTGGCCAACTGGCAGGGATCGCCGCAGCAGCAGTCGGTGATCTTCTACTCGGACGCCGCGCACCGTGCCAACGCCGAAGCCCTCGGCGCCCTGCTGAACATCCCCACCCTGGTGGAAAGCGCGGACTTCCCGACGCCCGTTGCCGTGGTGCTCGGCCCCGGGTACCAGTAGCCATCCCGGTTACGCCTGAATAACTATTGCCCCCGCCCCGGGCGGCCGGCCTCCGCTGGCACGTCCCTGTTTGGATAGAGTGAAGGCAGGCTTCAAGGCGTAATCAACGGCACACACCGACGTGGGCCTTACGGAAGCAAGCTGAAAGTGTGGGGATCATGGCATTGGGAACCGTGAAGTGGTTCAACGCGGAAAAGGGCTACGGCTTCATTACCGTTGACGAATCGGGCGACGACGTCTTTGTGCACTGGTCGGCCATCCAGACCGACGGCTACCGTTCGCTCGACGAAGGCCAGCGGGTGGAGCTGGAAGTGGGCGAAGGCGACAAAGGTCCGCAGGCAGAAATGGTCCGGCCCGTCTAGTGGTACGCGGCACACGTTTCCCCGGCACAGCTTTCCGGGGTGCTGCTGCCCGGGGCACCGCCGCCTGGTGTGCCGCCGCTGTGCTGGCACTCGGTGCCTGCTCCGCATCCGGCGACAATGCCCGGACGGCTCCGGTTGAAGCCAGTGGGGACGCAACCTTGCGGATCGGGCTGATCCTCGACAACACCGGGCCCCAGGCCTTTCTGAACGCCGCACAGCTGGCAGCGGCCAGGCTCGCCGTCCAGCAGATCAACGCTGCCGGCGGCCACAAGGGCCGGCCCGTGGAGCTGCTGCCCGAGACCACCGGCAGCGACACCGCCGCGCAGGCCCGGGAGCTCGTCAATGCCAAAGCCGACGTCGTCATCGGCCCCACGGACTCAAGCCGGGCCCCTGCCGCCATCGACGTGCTCTCCAAGGCCGGGATCACGCTCATCTCACCCGCCAACACGGCGCCAGAACTCAGCAGCTACAAGAGCGGCGGCTACTACTTCCGCACAGCCGCGGCGGACGTCGCCCAGGCGCCTGTCCTGGTGAAAATCGCCAGGGATGCCGGGGCCAAGAGCCTCGCGGTGGTCTATGAGGACGGGAACTACGGGCAGGAACTGTCTGCAGCGGTGTCAGCTTCCGCCGAGGCCGCCGGGCTTGACCCCGTGACAGTTAGCGGCTTCAAGGCCGGCGAGGCCCGGAAGTCCGCGGCCGCCGCCCGCGACGCCGCGCCGGACGCCGTCGTCGTCATTGCCCGGGACGGTGCGCAAGGCGCCCTTGCCGAGCTGGCCAACGCCGGGTTGGCCGGCAACAAACTCATCCTGACCGACGGCGCTTTCCGGCAGTACGGCTCCGACCTCGGCTCGAAGGCACTGGAGGGCGCACGCGCCCTGGTGCCCGGAACCTTCCCCTCGGCCCACTTCCAGGCTGAACTGGTGGCCATCGACGCCGGGCTCAAGGACATGACGTTCGCGGCGGAGACGTATGACGCCGTGAACCTCGCGGCCCTGGCCGCCGCTGCGGCAGAGGACGACGCCGGTGCCTCCATCGCCGGTACCCTCATCGCCGTCTCCGGCGGCACGCCCGGCACCCGTGCCTCCTCAGCGCAGTCCGGCAAGCCGACTCCCTGCAGCACGTACAAGGATTGCCTCGCCGCTATCCGGGACGGGAAGGCCATCGACTACGACGGCGAGTCGGGACCCGTCCGCTTCGATGCCAACGGGGACGTCACCGCGGCGAGGTACATGGTGTTCAGCTACGGGGCGGACAACAAGGCCAAGCTCACGGGCAGCGAGGCTGCCGGCAGGTCCGCCGGCTGATCGCTGGCAGCGAATACTCCTTCGCCCGGCGGGACAAACACCGCCATCTGCTTGCACTCTCCCCGGGGGAGTGCTAATTATTGATTAGCACTCCAGCGTGCCGACTGCTAAAGGGTCGTCCGGTCCAGGCCGGTACCTTACGGCGGCGGCGCAAGGAGCGAAAGAAACACCTGGTTGGGGTGAGATCCGGACTGTCGGGCGTACAGAGGCCCGCGGAAGGGATCGTCCGTCGCGGGCACCGCAGCGAGGTTCCTTCTTAACGACTGTCCCGAAAGGACTACTGCCGTTATGGCCAAGATCATTGCATTTGATGAAGAGGCACGCCGCGGTCTTGAGCGGGGCCTGAACACCCTCGCCGACGCCGTCAAGGTCACCCTCGGCCCGCGTGGCCGCAACGTCGTCCTCGAAAAGAAGTGGGGCGCCCCCACGATCACCAACGATGGTGTCTCCATCGCCAAGGAGATCGAGCTGGACGATCCTTACGAGAAGATCGGCGCCGAGCTGGTCAAGGAAGTTGCCAAGAAGACGGATGACGTCGCTGGCGACGGCACCACCACGGCCACCGTCCTGGCCCAGGCCCTGGTCAAGGAAGGCCTGCGCAACGTCGCGGCCGGCGCTGACCCGCTGTCCCTCAAGCGCGGCATCGAGAAGGCCGTCGAGGCAGTCACCGCTGAACTGCTGGACTCCGCCAAGGAAATCGAAACCAAGGAAGAGATCGCAGCCACGGCTTCCATCTCCGCCGGTGACGACGAAATCGGCGCCCTGATCGCCGAAGCCCTGGACAAGGTGGGCAAGGAAGGCGTCATCACGGTCGAGGAATCCAACACCTTCGGCCTCGAGCTGGAGCTCACCGAAGGCATGCGCTTCGACAAGGGCTACATCTCCGCGTACTTCGTCACGGACACCGAGCGCCAGGAAACGGTCCTCGAGGACCCGTACATCCTGATCGTCAACTCCAAGATCTCCAACGTCAAGGAACTGGTTGCTGTCCTCGAGAAGGTCATGCAGTCCAACAAGCCGCTGCTGATCATCGCCGAAGACATCGAGGGCGAGGCCCTGGCCACCCTGATCGTCAACAAGATCCGCGGCACCTTCAAGTCCGTCGCCGTCAAGGCTCCGGGCTTCGGCGACCGCCGCAAGGCGCAGCTGGCCGACATCGCCATCCTCACCGGCGGCCAGGTCATCGCCGAGGAAGTCGGCCTCAAGCTTGAGACCGCCGGCCTCGACCTCCTGGGCAAGGCACGCAAGGTTGTCGTGACCAAGGACGAGACCACCATCGTCGAAGGTGCAGGCGACGCAGACCAGATCGCCGGCCGCGTTTCCCAGATCCGCGCCGAGATCGAAAACTCCGACTCCGACTACGACCGCGAGAAGCTGCAGGAGCGCCTGGCCAAGCTGGCCGGCGGCGTTGCAGTCATCAAGGCCGGTGCCGCCACGGAGGTTGAGCTCAAGGAGCGCAAGCACCGCATTGAGGACGCTGTCCGCAACGCCAAGGCTGCCGTCGAAGAGGGCATCGTTGCCGGTGGTGGCGTGGCCCTGATCCAGGCCGGCGCCAAGGCATTCGCCAACCTGCAGCTCGAAGGCGACGAAGCAACCGGTGCGAACATCGTCCGCGTTGCCATCGACGCCCCGCTGAAGCAGATCGCCTTCAACGCCGGCCTCGAGCCCGGTGTTGTGGTGGACAAGGTCCGCGGCCTGCCCGCCGGCCACGGCCTGAACGCAGCATCCGGCGAATACGTCGACCTGCTTGCTGCCGGCGTGAACGACCCCGTCAAGGTCACCCGCTCTGCCCTGCAGAACGCGGCTTCCATTGCCGGCCTGTTCCTCACCACCGAGGCCGTTGTGGCCGACAAGCCGGAGAAGGCTGCTCCGGCCGTCGGCGGCGGCGACGACATGGGCGGCATGGGCGGCTTCTAGCCTCCCGCTGATCCCAGCTGTTCATTGAGTGCGGCCCCCTCCACGGAGGGGGCCGCACTTTTTCGTCTGTGCAGCCTGCTCGGCCTTTGGCCGGCGTTTATTTGTCCGCCCAGTCTGGCAGGATGGTTCGGTGACGATTACAGCAGCAGCCGACGGTTCGGCATTGGGAAACCCGGGTCCCGCAGGGTGGGCCTGGTACGTGAACGACGACTGCTGGCGGGCCGGCGGCTGGCCGCACGGAACCAACAACCAGGGTGAGCTGATGGCCGTCCTGGACCTCTTCCGCTCCACCGCACACCTGCCCGACGAGGACCTGCACATCCTCTGCGACAGCCAGTACGTGATCAATTCCGTGACCAAGTGGATGCCCGGATGGAAGCGCAAGGGATGGCGCAAGGCCGACGGCAAGCCCGTGCTGAACGTGGACATCCTCAAGGACATCGACCGGGAGCTGGCCGGCCGCAAGTACAGGTTCGAATGGGTCAAGGGCCACGCCGGGCACGAGCTGAACGAAGCCGCGGATGAGCGAGCCAGGGCCGTGGCACTGGCCTACCAGCAGGGCGTGGCCGCCCGGTCAGGCCCCGGGTTCCCCGACGCCGAGCCGGCACCGGCCCGGCGGGCCGTCAAGGAGGGCCGCGGCGAGGGCGGCGTCCCCCCGCTCCTGGAACCTGAACCCGAACCGCAGGCGTTCTTTGCAGCCGACGAGCCCGACCTGTTCAGCGAACTGGGTCTGAATGAACTGGGCCTGAACGAACTGGACGCCGGGGCGTTCGGAGGATCCCCGGCCGGCGCAACGCCCGAAGAAACCGTCGAGGCACTGGAACGTGAGCTCCTCCGCCCGGACGTCCGCAGCGACATCGGGCGTACAGGACAGCTCCTGCACCCTGACTTCACGGAAATCGGTACGGCCGGGCGCCTCTGGACCCGCGATGCCATGATGATGTCCCTTGAGGAAAGCCCGGCCGGCCCGGTTGACCTGGACGTGCTCAGCGCCGACCGGATCGGTGCCGACACGGTTCTGCTGACCTACCGCAGCCACTCCCGCGCCGGCTCAGCCCTCCGGAGTTCCTTGTGGGTCCTGGACGGCGGACAGTGGCGGCTGCGGTTCCACCAGGGCACGCCCGAAGCCTGAAGGCCCGCCATCCCGTCATTGCCCCGCCGGAACCCCCGGGGTGTCTCAGCTGAAGCGCTGCGCGTTGCCCAGTTCGGCCTGGGCGTAGGTGTCAGCGGCGGACGACAGGGCCAGGTTGATGGAGGCGAGCGAGGCCTCGACCTTGCCCTGGGTCAGCGTCCACTCGGCAACGAGGGCCTGGAAGTTGGTGGCGGCCGATCCGCGCCACGTGGCCTGCAGTTCGTCCAGGCCGTGCTTCATGGCCTGGACGTCGGCGCTGATGCGGTCCACGGTGGCTTTCACGTTGGCTGATTTGACCTGCAGCAGGTCGGTATCGACGGAAATGATGCTCATGGCGGGCCTTTCGACAGTAGGGTACCTGCCCGGCAGGACAGCCGCCGGGCTGGCGGACCGGGCGGTCCAGTCCGCTACCTCGAGCCTAGGAACCCGCCCGCAGGCGGCGCCACAGCCGGTGCCGCTATGTGGATAACCGGTTCCCGCCGGCGCTGTCTGAGAACGTCCCGATGCTCTCCACGCCGCTGCCCGCCACGTCGGTGCCGTCCGCCTGACCGTGCGCGGTAAGGCCGTCCGCCTGTCCGTCCGGCTCGGGGGAGTCCGTGCGGAAGGGGAGGCTGACCACGAGTGTTGCGCCGCCGCCGTCGGTACCTTCCACCCGGACGGTGCCGCCGTGCGAACCGACGATGGCGGCCACGATCGCCAGGCCCAGCCCGCTGCCGCCCGTCTCGCGGGTACGGGAAGTATCGGCGCGGTAGAAGCGCTCAAACACCCTGGGCGCCTCCGTGTCGGAGATCCCGGGCCCGTGGTCCCGGACCTCCAGGACCGACTGGGCGGACCCGTCGTCGGCCCGCCGGACGCCAACGGCGAGCTCGACGGGGGTTCCTGCCGGGGTGTACCGCAGCGCGTTGCCCACCAGGTTGCCGATGACCTGGCGCAGCTTCGCCTCGTCGCCCAGCACGGGAGCCGGTTCGGCACTGCCGTTGTGCAGGCCGGTGAGGGTGATGCTGCGGTTCCGTTCGCTGGCCTGGGTGTCCACGACCGCGTCATGGGCCAGCAGCTGCAGGTCGATGGGTTTGCGCTGCAGGGGCCGCTGCTCGTCGAGCCGTGCCAGCAGCAGCAGGTCCTCCACCATGGAGCCCATCCGTTTGGCTTCGCTCTCGATCCGGCCCATGGCACTGGCCACGTCTTCGGGCGACTGCAGGGCGCCGTGCCGGTACAGTTCCGAATAGCCCCGGATCGTCACCAGCGGGGTGCGCAGCTCATGCGAGGCGTCCGCGGCAAACCGGCGCATCCGGTCCTCGGAGGCCATCCGGGCCGCGAAGGCCGCCTCGATGTGGGCGAGCATGGCGTTCAGGGACCTGCCCAGGCGGCCCACTTCCGTGGACGGGTTCTCCACGTCGACGCGGCGCGACAGGTCGCCCGCCGCAATGGCTGCGGCCGTCTTCTCCACCCTGGACAGCGGGCGGAAGGACCTGGTCACAGTCCAGTTGGCGATGAAGAAGGCAAGGATGAGCGTCAGGAGGCCCACCCCCACCACCACCAGGGTGGCGTGGCGCAGCACCTCATCCACCGGCGACAGCGGCAGCCCGATGACCACCACGGCGCGCTGCTGTTCCGTGCCCACAAGGACGGGAACAGCCACGACGCGCCAGTTCTTACCGTCGGTGCCCCGGACCTGGTACGGGCGCAAGTCGCGTTCCCGTGCCTCGTCCAGGGAAACCGAGTCAATGGCGGGCCGGCTGTCCTTGTTGTCCAGACGACTGGCCTCGGCTCCCGGATAGTAGAGGGTCACCGTGTAATCCGTGGGCACCACAGGGTTGGCAATGGGGGAGATGGAGCGCTGGCGCTGGGCTACGTCGACGGCGGCCCCCAGCTTGTCGTCCACCTGGCCCTCGAGAAACCCGCGCAGCAGTGTCAGCGCCCCCGTGCCGGTCACGGCCAGCGCCACCAGCAGGAGGGCCATCATGATGGCCACCAGCTGGGACCGGAGGTTGGCGGACTTCCAACGCTCCAGCCCGGACTTCCAGCGCTCCAGCAACGTCAGCGCTTTTCTGCTGTCCGCAGCACGTAGCCGACGCCGCGCTTGGTCTGGATGAGGGCCGGGGCATCCGGATCGATGTCCACCTTGCGCCGCAGGTAGGAAATGTAGGATTCGACGATGGAGGCATCACCGTTGAAGTCGTATTCCCAGACGTGGTCCAGGATCTGTGCCTTGGACAGGACCCGGTTCGGGTTCAGCATCAGGTAGCGGAGCAGCTTGAATTCGGTGGGGGACAGTTCAATCACCTTGCCGCCGCGGCGCACCTCGTGGGCGTCGTCGTCGAGCTCCAGGTCGTCCACCCGGATGACGGCCTCGTCATCCTCCAGCAGCGGCTGCGTCCTGCGGAGCACGGCACGGATGCGGGCCACCACCTCGTCCAGGCTGAAGGGCTTGGTGACGTAATCGTCCCCGCCCACTGTCAGGCCGGTGACCTTGTCCTCGGTGTCGTCCTTCGCGGTCAGGAAGAGGACAGGGAAATGCTTGCCGGCCGCGCGCAGGCGGCGGGTGACGGTGAAGCCGTCCATGTCCGGCAGCATGACGTCCAGCACCGCGAGGTCGGGCGCGTGGGCCTCGACGGCGGCCAGCGCCTCCCGCCCGTTCCCGGCGGACACCACTTCAAAGCCGGCGAAGCGCAATGACGTGGAGAGCAGCTCGCGGATGTTCGGTTCGTCGTCAACCACGAGGAGCTTCGCTTCGGCGGTGTTCTTTTTCATGTTTCCCATGATGCTCCCAGAATCTGGGAGTTTTCTGGATGGATGTTGTGTGTTGCTTGGGTCAGCAGGATTCGACGTCCTTGGCGTCCATGATGCGGTAGGCATACCCCTGCTCGGCGAGGAAGCGCTGGCGTTTGGCGGCGAAATCCTGGTCCAGGGTGTCCCGTGCCACGAGCGAGTAGAAGCGGGCCGCCCGCCCGTCCTGCTTGGGCCGCAGCAGCCGGCCGAGGCGCTGGGCCTCCTCCTGGCGCGAACCGAAGGAGCCGGAGACCTGGATGGCCACGGAGGCTTCGGGCAGGTCGATGGAAAAGTTGGCCACCTTGGACACCACGAGGGTCTGGATCTCCCCGGCCCGGAAGGCGTCAAAAAGCTTCTGGCGGGCCTTGACCGTGGTTTCACCCTTGATGACCGGGGCGTCCAGCCGCTCGCCCAGCTCGTCGAGCTGGTCGATGTACTGCCCGATCACGAGCACCTGCTCGCCCCGGTGGTGCTCCACCAGCTGCTCGGCCACGAGGGTCTTCGTCTCGGACGTGGCGCACAGGCGGTACTTGTCGGCATCCTCAGCCATGGCATACGCCACCCGCTCATCCTTGGGGAGGTCGATGCGGACCTCCACGCAGTCCGCGGGCGCGATGTAGCCCTGGGCCTCGATGTCCTTCCACGGCGCGTCGTAGCGCTTGGGGCCGATGAGGCTGAAGACCTCGCCTTCCCTGCCGTCTTCACGCACCAGGGTTGCCGTGAGCCCCAGCCGGCGCCGGGCCTGCAGGTCCGCCGTCATCCGGAAGATCGGCGCGGGGAGCAGGTGCACCTCGTCGTAGATGATCAGGCCCCAGTCGTGGCCGTCAACGAGTTCCAGGTGCGGGTAAATGCCGCCGCGCTTGGTGGTGAGGACCTGGTACGTTGCAATCGTCACCGGCCGGACTTCCTTGACGGCGCCCGAATACTCGCCGATCTCGTCCTCGGTCAGCGAGGTCCGCCTGAGCAGCTCGTCCTTCCACTGCCGCGCGGAGACGGTGTTGGTGACCAGGATGAGAGTGGTGGTGGAGCCGGTGGCCATCGCCGCGGCGCCCACGAGCGTCTTTCCGGCACCGCAGGGGAGCACGACGACGCCGCTGCCGCCGGCCCAGAAGTTCTCCGTGGCCAGCCGCTGGTACGGGCGCAGTTTCCAGCCCGACTCGTTCAGCATGATCAGGTGCGGCGTGCCGTCGACGTAGCCGGCCAGGTCCTCCGCGGGCCAGCCGAGCTTGAGCAGCAGCTGCTTGAGCTGGCCGCGCTGGGAGGAGTGGACCACCACGGTCTCCGCGTCGATGCGCGGTCCCAGCAGGGGCTGGATCTTCTTGGCCCTGCTGACCTCCTCCAGCACGGGGTAGTCGCTGGTACGCATGACCAGTCCGTGCTGGGAGTCCTTCTCGAGGCGCAGCCGGCCGTACCGGGACATGGTCTCCTCGATGTCCACCAGCAGCGAGTGCGGCACGGGGAACCGGGAGTACTTCAGCAGCGTGTCCAGCACCTTCTCGGCGTCGAGCCCCGCGGCCCGGGCGTTCCACAGCCCCAGGGGCGTGAGCCGGTAGCTGTGCATGTGCTCGGGCGCGCGTTCCAGCTCGGCGAAGGCCGCGATGGCGTGCCTGGCCTCCGTCGCCTGCTCGTGGTCCACTTCGAGGAGGATGGTTTTGTCGCTCTGGACGATCAGGGGTCCGTCGTTCACGCAGGTAGAACCTTCACTGCTGCATTTCCTCTGCTGCCTCGATATCGATGATCCGGTGGATGGAGAGCACCCTTTCGGTGTCCTTCGCGGGGTCAAACACCCGGACGCGTCCGCCTGCCACGGAGACCGGAACCACCGTTTCCAGTTTCGCATTCCCCAGGCTGTCCACGACGTTCATCACGACTTTCTGCCGGAGCCGGATGGCCTTGTGCAGCGTCTCCAGTCCCAGCTGCGTCGCCTCTTCGCTGCCGGCGCCGGCCGGACGGGAACCGTTGGGGCTCATGCCGGCCGGCGCATGGCTGCGCAGGACTGCCAGCTGCGCGCTGACGTCGGCGTCGGGAAGGGCGGTGCGCGGTGCGCTGTAGACGGGGCGCCCGCCGCCCGGAGGCGGCGCGGTGCGGTTCAGGCGGACGACGGCGGATCCGGCGTCGTCGACGGCGGGTGAGAGTCCCAGCCCGCGCAGCACGAGGGCCGTCTGCCGGGGAGAGGCCATGGAGACCAGGACGGTGGGGGCGATCCGGACCAGCCCCAGCGACGAGGCCGCAGCCTCCCGGCACAGCTCGCTAAGCGCGGCCTCGTCGTCGCTTTGGATGAAGCTGGCAGCCGCCCCGACGCGCAGCTTGCCGTGCCTGGCCGCGGTGTCCTCCACGAGGTACTGCAGCGGCTGCGGCACCGCCGTGGCGGAGTGCCGGCGGAGGAAGTCGAGGATGGCAGCGGCGTCCTGGCCTGAATCGAGGGCGCGGCGGATGGACTCGACCGAGAACCGGTACGTCGTGGCCGGTCCCTGCCCTTCGGCGTCGGCCATCCGCAGGAGCTGTTCGGCCAGGTCGGGAGCCAGATAGCCCGGTGCCACGGCGGTCAGGTCTGCCTGCAGGAGTACGTGGTTGAGGGCCGCGGGCAGGTGTTCGCCCAGAAGGTCCATGGCGTCGTCGGGCGCGTCCGCGGCGATGGCGGCACCCAGCTGGCTCAGCGCACCGGACCCGATCAGGCCCAGCAGCTCGGCTTCGGCCAGGACCCCGCTGATCAGGGAACTGAACCGCCGCGCCATGCGGGGCTGTGACCATTCGGCACGCTGCAGCACCGCCTCGGCGTTCAGCACCGGTGCCGCGTCGTCGGGCATCTCGGCCTCCAGCGTCAGCTCCCGCAGGATTTCCAGGATCCGCTTGCGGATGACGGGCGCGTCGGACCGCTGGGCTTCGGCGGAAAGGGCGTTGACGGTGGCCGCGGCGGCCGTGCGGTGGTTGGCGGGGACCGCAGGCTGGCCGTTGATGGGCCCCCCCACGAGCGACGGGGCGCGCTCGCTGGCCAGCCAGGCGTTGACCAGCCACAGCCACTGCTCCTGCCGCGGCAGGCCGAGCCACTCCAGCTGGGGCGGCTGCACCCAGCAGGAGCTGTCGGGGTCCAGCCGGATCAGGCCGGACAGGGCACAGAGCTCCAGCAGCAGGGCAGTGGTGCGCTGGTCCACGCGGAGGGCCTCGGAAAGCCGGCGCATCTCACGGATTCCCACGCCTCCGCTCCGCAGGGTGGCCAGGGGCTGGTCCCTGACCGCATGGAGCACCTCTCCGGTGAGGCGCAGCGTCTCCGCGATGGCGCCGAGTGCGGCGTTGCGGCGGAGCGCGGCCGTGGTGACGCCGAGCGTCGGCACCGGGGGAGCCAGCGAGAAGTTGTCGATGATGGCCCCGCCGCGGAGGGAAATGCCCACGCTGTGCGGAAGTTCGACGTGGGCGGCGTCCAGCGGCACCAGCAGGCCGCGGGCCAGGAGCCAGTCAACGGGGCCGACGTCGTGGCCTTCAGTAGTGACGGAAGCTTTCCGCTGGGCCTGGGGCACAGCGCCCATGGCCCAGTTGCTGAACCGGGCCAGCAGGGCAGCGGTACGTTCCGGCGCGGTCGCCAGCAATGCCTGCAGTGCCTCGGGGGAGGAAGTCCAGTGCTGCAGCGCCAGTGCTGCGTCCATCGGCGTGGTGGCCGCCCGCACCGCCGCGCCGCTGCGGTGCAGTTCGCCGACCAGCTGGACAACGCGCTGGGCGAATGCGGGCTGCAGCCTGACGAGTTCGGTGTAGCTGCGTCCCAGTCCGGCAGGGTAGATCCCGACGACGTCCTTCAGGCTGCTCACCGGAAGGTAGAACCGCTGCCGCTGGGCGCCCGGCCCCGCGCCGTGCGGCGGCTCCGCGCGCTGGACCAGGGCAAGGTCATGTAGCGACTGCAGGAGCTGCTCGATGGCGGCCACCGTTGAGCCGGCGATGGCCTTCTTCAGCACCGCGGCCGATGCGCTGTGACCGGTGTCCGTGTTGGTGCACAGGTGCAGGGTCTCCAGTACCTGCATCTGGGGGCGGTTCAGGCGTTCCAGGGCGCGCTGTACGCTCACCCTCGCGCTGGCGCGTGCAGCGAGGGCCGGGAAGTCCGGAACACCGGGGGAGATCAGGTCCGGCCGCGCAGCGAACAGAGCCCGCAGCGATTCGTCGCTGCGTGCCTCCAGTTCCTTGCTGAGCGCACGAATGAGGGACATCAGTCCAACGTTACCGCCCGCCGGAGGTTCCTGCCCGGCGGCGGGCGGCGACGGCGTCGACCACGAGCACGAGCATCAGCAGGAAGGCTGCCGGAAGACCGTAGAGCGCTGTTGACGTGACCCACTGCGGTGCGGCCTGGCCCGCGGCGGCCAGCGCCATGACTGCCCCGACGGCTGCGAGGGACAAAACTGCAAGGAGCACTGCGGCGGCCGTCAATGGCCGCCGGAAACGCGCGGATGTCATGAATGTAACGCTAACAGCAGCGCCGCCGCTGCGCCTCAAAGCGGGATTAGCCTGCCGGTCAGGATAACCTTGAAGAAGCAGACCAACATGGACCAGGCAGTCATACCCTGAACCCGCACATCAGTGCGGATGCGGTGACGGCCGGCCATGTCCCAGAACGCAGAACGAAGAAGGTTGATTAGGTGCCTACCGGCAAGGTCAAGTGGTACGACAAGGACAAAGGGTTCGGATTCCTCGCAGGCGAGGACGGGCAGGAAGTGTTCCTTCCCAAGTCAGCGCTGCCCGCAGGGGTCTCGGAACTCAAGGCCGGCACCCGGGTTGAGTTCGGCGTTGCCGACGGGCGCAAGGGTGCCCAGGCCCTTGGCCTGCGTGTCCTCGAAAAGACGCCGTCCATCGCCAAGGCCAAGCGCCCCAGCGCGAGGGACCTTGCCCCGCTGGTGCAGGACCTGGTGACGGTCCTGGACAACCTGTCCGGGACGCTGTCCTCGGGCAAGTACCCGGACGGCAACAAGGGCAAGGCCATTGCCGCCGCCCTGCGTAAGGTTGCCGACGAGCTGGACGCCTAGGCCTCCCGATGAACCCGGAACCTGAACAGGCCGCATCCAAGGCTGAATCCAAGGTGGAATCCAAAGCGCCCAAGCGGCGTGCCGGCGTCCCGGTGTGGCGGACGGGGAAGCCCGACGCCGTGCTGGCCGCTGCCGTGGAGACCGCGCGGACCGCCATCGAAGGCATTGCGAAGGCATCCGAAATCGGGGACCACCTTGCCGCCCGCACCGAGGGCGACCGCGTGGTGACGCACCTCTTCGAATCACGCCTGCCGGGGTACATCGGCTGGCAGTGGTACGCGGTGCTGACCCGCAACTCGCGCTCCAAAGTGGTCACGGTCAACGAGCTTGGCCTGCTGCCGTCCGAAAACTCGATCCTCGCACCGGAGTGGGTGCCGTGGGCCGAGCGCGTACGCCCGGAGGACGCCCAGGAGCAGGAACAGGACGCCCAGGAGGCGGGGGACCAGGACCAGGACAGCCAGGAGGTCCAGGACGTGGAGGCACAGGACCAGGAGGCTCAGGATTCCCCGGTTGAAGAGCCGGAGGAGGACGCCGCTGGCGCTGCTCCTGAAGAAGACCCCGACGCCGGTACGGACTCCGGCGCTGATACTGCGGCCGGCAGCGAAACAGGGTCCGTCGGCCAGGAGCACGGCTGACCCGCCGCCGGTCCCGGTCTGAGCATGCATTTGCCCCCGCGTTCTTCGAACGCGGGGGCAAATCTTTTGGCTTAATCCTTTATGGCTTTGACGGCGGACGGCGCCGTCCGGCACACAAGCCCGGACGACGCCGTCGAAGAGTTTTGTACAGATAATGGGGCCAAACGGCCCTCAAACCCCGATTATCTGGACAAAAACTCCTCGCCGGCGCGCTACTTCTTCAGCTCGCCCACCACGTAGTCGATGCACTCCAGCAGGGCGGAGACGTCGGACGGCTCGATGGCCACGAAGGTGGCGATGCGCAGCTGGTTGCGTCCCAGCTTCCGGTAGGGCTCGGTGTCCACGATGCCGTTGGCGCGGAGCACCTTGGCGATGGCGGCGGCGTCGATCGAGTCATCGAAGTCGATGGTGGCGATGACGTTGGAGCGCTCGGCGGCGTTGGCCACGAACGGCGTGGCGAACTCGGAGGCTTCCGCCCACTTGTAGATGCGTCCGGCCGAGTCTGCCGTGCGCCCGGCGGCGAAGTCCAGGCCGCCGTTGGCGTTGAGCCACTGCACCTGGGCGTCCAGCGTGACGAGCGTGGACAGCGACGGGGTGTTGTACGTCTGGTTGAGCTTGGAGTTGTCGATGGCGGTCTTCAGGTCCAGGAAGTCCGGGATCCAGCGCCCGCTGGCCTTGACGCGCTCGGCCCGCTCCAGCGCGGCAGGGGAGAACAGGCCCAGCCAGAGTCCACCGTCCGAGGCGAAATTCTTCTGCGGCGCGAAGTAGTAGACGTCCGTCTGGGCCACATCGACGTCCAGTCCGCCGGCAGCGGAAGTGGCGTCCACCAGCACCAGCGCGCCCTCATCGGCGCCGTTCACCCGCTGGACGGGAGCGGCAACGCCCGTGGAGGTCTCGTTCTGGGGCCACGCGTACACGTCAACGCCCGCCTCGGCCCTGGGTGCGGGGCAGGTGCCGGGCTCGGACTTGATGATGGTCGATTCCGCGAGGAAGGGTGCCTTGTTCGTGGCCGCGGCAAACTTGGAGCCGAACTCGCCGAAGGACAGGTGCTGCGCCTTCTCTTCCACCAGGCCGAAGCTGGCGACGTCCCAGAATGCGGTGGAGCCGCCGACGCCGAGGACCACCTCGTAACCTTCGGGGGCGCGGAAGAAGGTGCTGAGGCCTTCGCGGACGGAGCCCACGAGGTTCTTGACCGGAGCCTGGCGGTGGGAGGTGCCAAGGAGCGTGGTGGCGGCGGCGGAGAGTGCCTCGATCTGCTCCGGCCTGACCTTGGAGGGACCGGCGCCGAACCGTCCGTCCTTGGGCAGGAGATTTGCGGGGATAGTGATGCTGGTGTCGCTCACAGGGGCTCCAATTTTCGGCATGGAAGTATGGTTCGGCTGGGTCGGGGTGGTGGCCGGCAGGCAACCGTGACCGCCACGAAGACCCTCCTTATTCTGCCCGAAGCGCGGATACCCCGGGAACACGGGCCCGTCATAGTCCGGTCACTGAGACAAAGGCCGCCCCCTGCTTCATGAATTATTCGGACTAATTCAAAATAGGCTAAGCTGGCAGTGGACGCACGGGCAGAGAGCCGGTGCTGCGCCGCCGTCGGATATGCGACCGCCGCTGCAGCCTGCCGGCCCCCGGTGCGTGGGCCCGCGGTACGGTGGGACAGACACACATACTGTGCTCGAGGAGCTGAGCTGAATGACGGATCTGATCGACACCACGGAGATGTACCTTCGCACCATCCTGGAGCTGGAGGAAGAGAACATCGTGGCGCTTCGGGCACGCATCGCCGAACGTCTCCGCCACTCGGGTCCCACCGTTTCGCAGACCATCGGCAGGATGGAACGCGACGGCCTCGTTGTGGTCTCCGGTGACCGCCACCTCGAACTGACCGAAGTGGGCCGCAAGCGCGCCACCGAGGTGATGCGCAAGCACCGCCTCGCCGAGCGCCTCCTGGCCGATGTGATCGGCCTCGACTGGGCCTACGTCCACGATGAGGCGTGCCGCTGGGAGCACGTCATGAGTGAACGGGTGGAGCGCCGGATCTACGAAATGCTGGACCACCCCACCGAATCGCCCTACGGCAACCCGATCCCGGGACTCGCGGCACTCGGCGGACAGCCGGCCCGCCCGTTCGCGGACGGCGTGGTGAACCTGCTCGACGCCATGACCGGCTACGGCCCGGAATCGAAGGTCAGGGTGAGCCGACTGGCGGAACCCATCCAGGTGGAGCCGGAGCTCCTCCTCCAGCTGGATGAGGGCGGAATCCGGCCCGGCGCCGCCGTCTCGCTGGAGCGCGTGGGGGAGTACATTTCGGTGCGCGTGCCCGGCTTTGAGGGCGCCCTTGAGCTGCCGCCGGAAGTGGCCGCGCACGTCTTCGTCCGCGTGGACTAGGTCCCGGCGGGACCCTCCGCGGGCAGCCGTGGGGCCCTTCGTCAATGACCGAGGCTTCTGTCTGACATCTGCAGGCAGGATGACCCACCACTTTTGCACAGCGAATATAACGGAATTATTACTGCGCTCTTTAATCGCCTATAGTTAAACGGCAACGCCGATACAAAAGCGTTACCTGATCTGGAGCCGAACCCTGCCAGCAGATCAGCAGCACGAGTCACCCACTGGCAGGGGCGGGGGAACCACAACCGGCTGTTTCACAGCCTTGGGGTGAAGTCCGCAGCAGCAAGTCCTCTCCGCAGAAGGAATCCTCCCGGGATACCCCTGTGCCGGATTGGCTTGTCATGGCGGACCGGGTCTACGCACTCTCTGACCCGAATCCGACAGCTAACTTCGCAGGCTATCCAGAGAGGAAGCAGTACTTGTCCATGCAGAATGCCCGGGGCCGCCGCCGCGCGACCGGTCCCGCTCCGGAGCCGCGCCCTGCGGAGGCCATTTCCGCGGACCGTCCCCGGGACGCCCAGCGTGAAGCGCGCCGCCGCCGGGGTCCGTTCCGGCAGGTTACGGATTTCGCTTCAGCCAGCGGCGTTGGGCAGAAAGCTGGCGTAGCCCTCGCTGCCACCGGCCTGCTGCTGACTGTTACCGTCCCCGCCACCAGCCCGGTGCTGGCTGCGGGCGAGCAGCAGGAAACGGCATCGGCTTCGGCCGCCTCACCGGCCCAGCCCAAGGTGTCCGCAGAAGCAGCAGCAAAGATCGACTTCAGCCGCACATCGGTCTCCACCACCGGGGACCCGGACGGGAAGCTCAAGCAGCTCCTCAGTGCCCAGTCAGCCGGCAGCATCAGCCGCTCGGCTTCGGTGGGTTCCCTCGGCGCGCCGCTGACCACGATGGTCAAGTCCTCGCCGTTCGGCTACCGCGTCAGCCCGATCACAGGCGGCGCCGGCGAATTCCACCGCGGCCAGGACTTCGCCGCCCAGTGCGGCACGGAGGTACTGGCAGCGGCCAGCGGCAAGGTGACCTTCGCCGGGTGGCACCCGTACGGGGGAGGCAACCGCGTGGTCATCGACCACGGCAACGGCCTGGAAACCACGTACAACCACCTGTCGTCCTCCAGCGTCCAGGTCGGCCAGAAGGTCACCCGGGGCGAAGTTGTGGCCCTCAGCGGGACCACCGGCGCCTCCACCGGCTGCCACCTCCACTTCGAGGTGATGGTCAACGGCGACGTCGTTGATCCCACCGGCTGGCTCTGAGCCAATCCGAGTGAGCACTCTCATTCCCGTGACACGCCGTGACCTGAATGTGACTTTCGCTCCGAACTGCTGTACCGTCTAAACCGCGTCAACTTCGCCGAAGTTGACGCTCTTGAGTGGATTGCCTAACTCTGCCACCGCTCAAGGTCCGTTCGCATTACATCGTCTGGCAGGGGCGGGGGAACCAATTTTGGTCTTCGCAAGAAGGCCTTGGGGTTAAGTCGCAAAGCTTCCCAGGAAGCAGCGCGGCCGGGTGACTCCCATCCGAATCCGACAGCTCACCTCGTAGGCATTGGGAGAGGCTACCTTCGTGTCTTCACGCCACAATGCCGCGCGCCATCGCGCGCAGACGGTTCGTATGAACCCGTTGGACTCCGTGTCCAAGGCGGTTAGCGCCAATGCCGGCACAGTAGGTCGCCAGGCAGCTGTCATCGCAGCTGCTTCAGGACTCATCCTGAGTGTTGGCCTGCCGGCCAACGCAGCCGATGCCAACATTGGTGTTTCCGCCTCCTCGGAGACCGGATCCCAGGCCGCACAGCTTGCTGTGACCGCCGCGCCCACCGCTACTGTCTCCTTCGAGCGTCCTGAAGTCACCACCGTGGCTGCCCCGGTCGCCGAAACCATCGCTCCGCAGTCGAGCGATGAGGGCCAGGCAGCCGAGGCAGGCCAGGCCAGCGACGACGAGAGCACCGGTGGGGCCATGGCCGTCACCGCAAAGTCCGCCGATGGTGCGGCCTCCGCCGCAGCGTCCGGACTGGCTGCAATCGCGTACACCGGCATCGGCAGCCCCTATGTCTGGGGCGGTACCACCCCCAGCGGCTGGGACTGCTCCGGCTTCACTCAGTGGGTTTACGCACAGGCAGGCATCAGCATTCCCCGCGTCAACGCGTGGAACGCCATGAAGCCCACCTCCACGCCTGCTCCCGGTGACCTGGTCATGCAGAACGGCGGCGCCCACGTGGGAATCTACGTCGGCAACGGCATGATGATCAGCGCATTGAACCCCTCGCAGGGCACTCTCCTGCACGCGGTGTCCGCAACGGGCACGTCCGCTTTTTACACCCTTCGCTAAAAATCCGATTCGAGACGGGCCGGCTTACCCCCAAGATGCTGGCGCGTCGATAACCCACGGCCTGCTACCGCGGACCGTGGAACACGAAAGAGAGAAACTTTAATGACTACACGTGCGACCATTGCACGGCACCGCGCCGAGGTCACCAAGACCAACTCGCTGGCTGTCATTGCCAAGGCCGTCGGCGACAACGCCGGTGGTGTGGGCCGCCAGGCCGCAGTTATCGCTGCTGCTTCCGGTCTGGTCCTGACCAGCGGCATCGCCGCCAACGCCGCTGAGACCAACGTTCAGCGCGAATCCGCCGCAGCTTCCACGCTGGAAGTCCAGTCCGCTGCTCCGGCCACCATCTCCGCCGCTTCCAGCATCGCCATCTCCTACGAGAAGCCTGCTGTCTCCACCACCCCGGCTCCCGTCGTCGAGGCCCCGAAGCCTGTTGTCAAGGTGCAGGAAGCCGCGCCCGCCGAGGAAGCTGCGCCGGCTCCGGCTCCGGCTGCTGAGGCCGCTCCGGCTGTCCAGGCCGCCGCTGCCGTGAAGACCGCTGCTCCGGAAGCGCCGAAGACCACCGCCGCGAGCGGCCAGGGTGCTGCAATCGCCGCTGCCGCCTACGCCCAGCTCGGTGTTTCCCAGGACTGCACCGCGCTTGCCACCAACGCCCTCGCCGCAGTGGGTATCCACTACCACGGCTGGCCGGCCGGCTACCTGTCCCTCGGTCGCACCGTGAGCGCCGCTGAAGCGAAGCCGGGCGACCTTGCCTACTACCAGAACGGCGGCATGGGCCTGGCCCACATCGCTGTCTACGTCGGCAACGGCCAGGCCGTTCACGGCGGCTGGAACGGCGGAACCACCGCGCTGTTCAGCGTGAACGTCGGCTCCGGCCCCGTCTTCATCCGCGTCGGCGGCTAAGACAGCCCAAAGCGTTCTGAAGGACCCCTGCCACCCGGCGGGGGTCCTTTTGCATGTTGCGGGCGCACGAATTTTTGGTGACACGCCATGACGGTGCTTGTGTTCGATTCGCTCATCTGCCTAGTGAGTGTTTACTCTTATGGTGTCGATCCATAGCCCGGACATGCAGAGGGCAGCCGGCCCTCGCGCCTCTGCCGGGTGCGGCCGTGAAGAGGTATGTGCATGCGCACTCTCGTTCTGAATGCTGGATATGAACCGCTGGCGGTAGTGACATTCCGCCGGGCGCTGGTCCTTGTGCTCACCGGAAAGGCAAGCGTGGTGGCCGAAGGCGACGATCCTGTCGTCGGGCCCCAGGACATCATGGGCCGTCCGTCCGTGATTCTCCTCAACCGCTATATCCGTCCCCGGTACAACATGATCACCGCGGTGAGCAGGCGCGGTGTGCTCCGCCGCGACGGCCACCGGTGCGCCTACTGCGGCAAAGCAGCCCACACCATAGACCATGTCCAGCCTAAATCCCGGGGTGGTGCTGACTCCTGGGAGAACCTCGTGGCAGCGTGCCTGCGCTGCAACAACGTCAAAGGCGACCACACGCCCGCGGAGATGGGCTGGAAGCTCCGGTTCGATCCGGCTCCACCGGTGGGCACCATGTGGCAGATCAAGGAACTGGAAAAGCCCACACCGGCGTGGGACCCGTTCCTGCTTCCGGAAAGGGCAGCCTGAGTCTTCCAGCATTACGCTGGGTGTTGTGGACTTTGACGCAATCATCCTGGCCGGCGGCCGCTCCTCGCGGCTGGGCGGCTCACCCAAGTCTGCCCTGATATTCGACGGCGCCACCCTCCTTGAGCGGTCCCTCGCAGCCGCCGCCGGGGCCCGGCACATGGTTGTGGTCGGTCCTGAGGCGGCGGCCCTTCCGGCCGGCGTGCTCACCTGCCGTGAGGACCCGCCTTTTGCGGGCCCCGCGGCAGCGATTGCCGCCGGCCTCGACGCACTCCGCGGTGCGGGCCGGGCGGACCTGGTTCTGGTCCTCGCCTGCGACATGCCGCGGGCTGGAGACGCTGTGCGTGCCCTCCGGGCAGCGCTCCCAGGGGGCGCCGACGGCGTCATGGCATCGTCCGCAGAGGGGCGGCTCCAGCCGCTGGCCGGTTTTTATGGCACAGCTGTGCTGGAACGCGCGGTGCGCGCTGCCGCCGCGCGCAATGCCCTGGTGCACGGCTCGGTGTTCGCCCTCCTTGCTAGTCTTGACCTGCAGGCTGTGGCTGTCCCTGCCGGGTCCACCGATGACGTGGATACCTGGGACGACGCGGCCGCGTTGGGAGTAGCTGTCCGGGAGCCGTGAGCCGCCTTCCGGGCCGCCGTGAATTTGGAGGCAGGCATGAAGAGCCAGGACGAGACACTTGAGGAATGGTGCCGTCTGCTGCTGCGGGCTTTTAAGCTCGAGGACGTGGACGTTGACATCAACGAGGTGCTGTCCGTCGCGGGAGTGGCCGCGCACTCAGTGGTGCGTCCGGCGGCACCGCTGACCACCTTCATAGCCGGGCTCGCCGTCGGACTGGCCGCTGATTCGGGCCGGGCGCCCGATGCCGCATCCGTGCAGCACGCCATGGACGTGGCGCGGTCCGTGGCCAAGGCCTATGCCGCCGACGAGGCGCAGTCTGCGGAAGGTTCCCCGGCCGCCGGCTCCGCCGGATCCGCGGTGCCCACCGGGACCCCGGGGGAATGACGGCCGCGCCCGAGCACCGCTCCGCCGGTCCCGGCCCTTCCGGCACTCCGGACTCCTCAGGCGACGCCAGCCTTAACAGTGACGCCGCTGCTGCCGGTGAGGCAGTTGTTCCGGACGTTGCCCCGGATGGTGAACCCGCCGGCGCCGGCGATCCCGCCTCCGGTGCCGGACCCGCCACAGACAGCGAACCCGCCGTGGAGGCGGCCCACGCCAAGCACCTGGATCACACCTGGGAGGAAGCCCGGCGGGCAGCCTTCGACTGTGCCACCCCGATCCCGGCGGCGCCCGTGCCCTTGCGCGACGCCGTCGGACGGACCTTGGCCGTGGATATCACCGCCCGCCAGGACCTGCCGCACTATGCGTCATCAGCCATGGACGGCTGGGCCGTCAACGGAAGCGGCCCCTGGATCCTGGCCGAAGCGGGGCAGAGGCTGGCACCGCACCAGGCGAGCGTGATTGTGACGGGCGGACTCATCCCGCCCGGCGCCAAGGCCGTGCTGCGCAAAGAGAGCGGTGTGATCTCCACAGACGACGACGGCCTGCCTGTCCTGACGCTGGGCGGCACCGCCCGCCCCGGCGAACCGCGCAACGGCCAGCACATCCGCAAGGCTGCGGAGGAGGCCACCGCCGGGGACGTGCTGGTCAGGGCCGGCGCCGTGCTGAATCCCGCCCACGTGGCGCTGGCCGCACTGGCCGGCCACGACGAACTGGCGGTCCTGGGCAAACCGGTGGTGAAGCTGCTGCTGACAGGCTCGGAGGTCGTGGAGCGGGGACTGCCTGATCCCGGACGTGTGCGTGACACGTTCGGACCGCAGCTGCCCGCAGTGGTGGAAATGCTGGGCGGGCTGTGCCGTGAACAGCTCCGGATCGGGGACAGCTACGAGGAGTGGCTGGCAGGCCTCGAGGACACGGGCATCCCGGAGGCACAGAACCTGCCGGCCGACGTCGTCATCACCACCGGCGGCACCGGCGTCTCGGGAACGGACCATTTCCGGCGCGCCGTCGCTGAACTGGGCGGACGGCTGATCATTGACGGCGTGGCCATGCGGCCGGGCCACCCCGCTGTCCTGGCTGAGCTGCCGGACGGGCGGTTCGTTCTGGGGTTGCCGGGCAACCCGCTGGCGGCCATGATGGCCCTTTCGACGGTGGGCGCACCGCTCCTGGCCGCCCTGGGACACGGCAAGCTGCCGCCGGTCCGGGAAGTTCCCTGCGGCACCATGCTCGATCCCGAGCCCGGCCGTACGCGGCTGATGCCCTTCCGGCTCCTTTACGGGATGGCTTCGCCCGCGCAGCACGCCGGGCCCGGCATGATGCGCGGGCTGGCGTCGGCCGACGGTGTGCTGGTGGTTCCGCCGCACGGCGTGCAGCTGGGCGAGATGGTGCCTGCTTTCGCACTGCCGTGGGGCCCTGCCATCCCCGAAACCAAGGCCGCCGGGCCCAAGGCCAAGAGCCCGGCGCGGAAGTCCCCGTCCCGCACAACCAAGCAGGGAGCCCAAAGCGGTCCGGTGGACTGGAGTGCCCTGCTGGACTGAGACCTGCCCGGCTGAGGTGCAATGATGGAGTCATGAACAGCCACTCAGCGCGGAGTACCGCATGGGCCGTGTAACGCAACGACGCAAGGTGCACCGCTACGTCCTGGACGGTTCGGCCGCGGCCCTGGAATTCCCGGTCCGGCACCGTGAGGACGTGCTCGCCGTGGAGGAGCCGCTGGAAATCCGGTTGGGCAACCTTTCCTACTCGGTCACCATGCGCACGCCCGGGGACGACTTTGACCTCGTCGCAGGTTTCCTCGTCTCCGAGGGTGTCATTTGGGATGCCGAACAGTTGATCTCGCTCCGGTTCTGCGCCGGCGAAGACGAAAACGGCGTGCAGACATTCAACGTGGTCGAGGCCCAGCTGCGGCCCGATGTGCCCCTGCCGGACACCGGGCGGCGCGTCTACACATCCAGCTCGTGCGGGATCTGCGGCACCGATTCCATTGAGGCAGTCACGAAGTCCTCGCACTTCAACCCCGCCGCAGACCGGCTCACGGTTCCCGTTGAAACGCTGGCTGCCCTGCCGGACCGGCTGCGGGAAGCCCAGGCCGTGTTCGAGGTGACCGGGGGAGTCCACGCGGCCGGGCTGTTCAGGATCGGCGACGACGGCGGTGCCGAACTGCTGTGCCTGCGGGAGGACGTGGGCCGGCACAACGCGGTGGACAAAGTGGTGGGCTGGGCGCTGCGCGAACGGCGGCTGCCGCTCACCAACACCGTGCTCCAGGTGTCCGGGCGGGCCTCCTTTGAACTGGTCCAGAAGGCCGCGCTGGCAGGCATTCCGGTGCTCGCCGCAGTCAGCGCACCGTCAAGCCTTGCGGTGGAGCTTGCGGAGTCCACAGGCGTCACACTCGCCGGCTTCAGCCGGCGAACCAGCCTTAACGTATACGCAGGTCCCGAGCGCATTTCCACTCCGGCGCCGGTGGCGCAGTAAGGGCGTGGCCTCTTGGCGGCCGGACGCGGACGCAGTAGATTTTATCCATCGAATGGAAGCGCTGATCCGATCCGGCTGCAGCCGAACTGCCCGGACGCAAGCTGACGCGACGCCCATGCCCGCACGAAAGCCAGCACACCCCGCTTCCGCTTTCACGTACTAAAGAGGTACACATTGCACGACGACCGCCGGATCACGGAAGTCCGCCTGGACCGCTTTCTCCGCGAACGGATCACGCCCGCCATCTATGGGCGCAGCGTCCCCCTGGAGCTCACAAGCTGGGACGTTCCCGATGAACCCGTCCCCGTCCTGGAAGCCCTGCGGCAGGATTTCGTGCCGCAGGAACACGGTGCCGCCTGGGGACGTCCGTGGAGCACCAAATGGCTGCGCCTGCAGGGCGAGGTCCCGGAGGCCTGGGGAATGGCGCCGGACACCGAGGTGGAAATCATCGTGGATCTCGGGTTCACCACCGAAATCCCGGGCTTCCAGTGCGAGGGGATCGCGTGGCGTCCGGACGGGACGATCATCAAGGCCATTTCGCCCCGCAACCAGCACATCCCGCTGAAACTGCTGGGCAGCGGCCTGGCGGTCGACTTCTACGTGGAGGCGGCAGCCAATCCCGACGTGGCCCAGGGCTGGAGCTTCGCGCCCACTCCGTACGGCGACAAGGCCACCGCCGGCAACGAAACGCAGTACCGCCTGGGCAGCATCGCCATCGCGGAGCTGAACCGCGCCGTGTGGGAACTCCAGCAGGACGTGCTGACGCTCAGCGGCCTCATGCATGAGCTGCCCACCGAACTGCCGCGCCGGCACGAGATCCTTCGTGCCCTGGAACGCATGATGGACACCATGGACCCGGATGACATTGCGGGCACGGCGGCGGCGGGACGGGCCGCGCTGGCCGAGGTCCTGGCCAGGCCTGCTTACGCTTCCGCCCACCAACTCCTGGCCACCGGGCATGCGCACATCGATTCGGCCTGGCTGTGGCCGGTGCGGGAGACCATGCGCAAGTGCGCCCGGACGTTCTCCAACGTCGTGGCCCTGATGGACGAGGATCCGGACTTCGTGTTTTCCTGCTCCTCGGCCCAGCAGCTTGCCTGGATGAAGGAGTACTACCCGGAGCTGTTCGGGCGCATCCGGGAAAAGGTGACGTCCGGGCAGTTCATTCCCGTCGGCGGCATGTGGGTGGAATCCGACACCAACATGCCCGGCGGCGAGGCCATGGCCCGGCAGTTCGTGGAAGGCAAGAGCTTCTTCCTCAGGGAATTCGACGTCGAATGCCAGGAAGCCTGGCTGCCGGATTCCTTCGGCTACTCCGCAGCCCTGCCACAGATCGTTAAGGCCGCCGGGAGCCGCTGGTTCCTCACCCAGAAAATCTCCTGGAACCAGATCAACCGGATGCCGCACCATACCTTTAACTGGGAAGGTATTGACGGCACCCGCCTCTTCACACACTTCCCGCCCGTGGACAGCTACAACTCCGAACTCAGCGCCCGGGACCTGGCGCATGCCGAGCGAAACTACCGCGATCACGGCTACGGCACCACCTCGCTGGTTCCGTTCGGCTATGGCGACGGCGGTGGGGGACCCACGCGGGAGATGCTCGCTGCCGCACACCGCGCGGCTGACCTGGAAGGCTCGCCGAAAGTCCGGATCGGAACGCCCCAAAGCTTCTTTGAACAGGCCGAAGCCGAGTACCCGGCGCTGCCGGTCTGGGTGGGCGAAATGTACCTGGAGCTGCACCGCGGCACCTACACCAGCCAGGCCCGGACCAAGCAGGGCAACCGGCGCTCCGAGCACCTTCTCCGCGAGGCGGAGCTCTGGTGCGCCACTGCGGCCGTGCGCTCCGGCGAGTACTCCTACCCCGCAGCCGAGCTGAAGCGGCTGTGGCAGCTGGTGCTCCTGCAGCAGTTCCATGACATCCTGCCCGGCAGCGCCATCGCCTGGGTCCACCAGGACGCCGAGCGAAACTATGCAGCCGTGGCCAAGGGGCTCGAAGCGCTCATCAGCGAGGCGGCCGGCGCCCTCCTGGGCGAGGGGACCGAGGAGTTCCTGCTCAACGCCGGCCCGCACGCCCGGTCCGGGGTCCCGGCGCTCGCCGCCGCAGTGCCGGCCCCAACGGAAGACCCAGTTCAGGCCACCCCCCGGGATGGCGGCTTTGTCCTGGACAATGGCGTCATCCGTGCGGTGCTGGACAGCAACGGGCTCCTGACTTCCCTGCGGGATCACGGGACGGGCCGGGAGGCCATCGCCCCCGGCCAGTTCGGAAACCATCTGGAACTGCACCGGGACACCCCGAACGAATGGGATGCCTGGGACATTGATGAGTTTTACCGGCGGACCGTCGTCTCCTTGGATGATGCCGCAGAGGTGAGGCTGGAACGGCACGGCGGGGACGCCGTCGTCGTGGTGGAACGGCGCACCGGTTCCTCCCGCATCACCCAGCGCATCACCCTGGCGGCGGGCAGCCCGTCCCTGGGAATCTCCACCGAGGTGGACTGGCAGGAGCGCGAGAAGCTGCTCAAGCTGGGCTTCCCGCTGGACCTGAGGGCCGACCGGTCGGCGGCGGAGACCCAGTTCGGCCACGTCTTCCGGCCCACCCACGTGAACACGTCCTGGGAGGCGGCGAAGTTCGAGATCTGCGCGCACCGCTGGATCCACGTCGCCGAGCCCGGCTACGGCGTGGCCATCGCCAACGCCTCCACGTACGGCCACGACGTCGCCCGGTCCGTCCGGGACGACGGCGGGACCACCACCACCGTCCGGCTCTCACTGCTGCGCGCGGCCAAGTTCCCCGATCCCCAGGCCGACCGCGGCCGGCACGTGCTGGATGTCTCGATCCGCCCGGCAGCGGGAATCGCGGAGGCCGTGGAAGAGGGCTACCGGGCAAACCTCGCGCCCAGGACGGTCCGCGGCGCGCACCAGGCCGAAGCGCTGGTCTCCGTGGACAACCCGGCCCTGGTGGTTGAAGCCGTGAAGCTCGCCGAGGACGGCTCCGGAGACGTCATCGTCCGGCTGTACGAGTCGCTCGGCCGGCGCTCGGCCGGACGGCTCACGGCCAATTTCCCGGCGAAGGGAATCCAGGCCGTGGACCTGCTGGAGCGTCCGGTCGAGACGGCCGGCGTGGTGGCCGGGGCCGACTCCGCGGAGCTCACGCTGCGCCCGTTCCAGCTGGTGACCCTGCGGCTCGCCCGCTGAACGGTGACTCGCCAGGGCGAATTGCCAAAACGGGCCGCCTAGCTTGCTGCTGGGCGGCCTTTTTTGGCGAAACGGCGGAGACGGGGGGCTTTCGTGCTTGGCGTGGGCTGGCAAGCCGTCAGGTTTCGGGGCTCGTCGATTTACCAATAGGGCCGCTCAAGGGACGAGTGGTCTGGCGAATTGCCAAAAAGGGCCGCTCAAGGGACGAGTGGTCTGGCGAATTGCCAAAAAGGGCCGCGTAGCTTGGCTGCTGGGCGGCCTTTTTTGGCGAAATAGCGAAGGCTGGAGCGGCTGCCTTCGTGCTTCGCGTGGCCTGGCGGGGCGTCACTTTTGTTCGGGCTCGTTGATTTGCCCAAAAGGGCCGCTCGAGGGGCGATGGTCCGGGGATTTACCAAAAAGGGCCGCTCAAGGGACGAGTGGTCTGGCGAATTGCCAAAAAGGGCCGCTCAGCTTGGCTGCTGCGCGGCCTTTTTTGGCGAAATGGCGGAGGCTGGCGCTGCCGGCAGCTACCCCGGCTTAGAACTCGTGCAGCAGGCGCCGGACGAATTGCCGGGTCCGCTCCTGCCGCGGCGCCCGCAGGACCTCCGCGGCCGGCCCGCGCTCCACGACCACGCCGCCGTCCATGAAGATGACTTCGTCCGCCACCTGCCGGGCAAAGGCCAGCTCGTGGGTGACGATGACCATGGTCCAGCCTTCGTCGGCGAGCTCCTGGATCACGCCCAGGACGTCGCCCACGAGTTCCGGGTCCAGCGCCGATGTGGGCTCGTCAAACAGCAGGAGCTGGGGCTTCAGGGCCAGGGCACGCACAATGCCCACGCGCTGCTGCTGGCCGCCGGACAGCTCGAAGGGATACGCATCGCGCTTGTCCGCCAGGCCCACCCTGGCAAGGAGTTTTTCGGCCTCGGCAACCGCCTCAGCCCGTTTGCGCTTCTGGACCTGCACGGGTCCTTCGATGACGTTCTGCAGGACGGTCATGTGCGGGAACAGGTTGTAGTGCTGGAACACCATGGCGCTGCGGTCCCGCAGGTCCGAGATCTCTTTCTTGGAGACTTTGGCGGCGAAATCCAGGGCAAGGCCGGGGCCGGAGCCGGCAAAGGTGACAGTGCCGGCGTCGGGCTTTTCCAGTCCGTTCAGTGAGCGCAGCACGGTGGTCTTGCCGGACCCCGACGGCCCGATCAGGGCCACCACGTTGCCCCGGCGCACGTCGAGGTCGATGTCCCGCAGCACCACGTTGCTGCCGAATGCCTTCGCGAGGTTGCGGACAGAGAGCACCGGCCTGGCCTGACCTGCGGCGCCGGAGGCGGCCGTATGGGTTGCGCCGTCAGTGGGCGACATAGCGGTCCAATCTCCTTTCAAGGACGGACTGCCCGGAGGAGAGTGCCAGGCAGATGACCCAGTAGACGAGGGCCGACTCCAAGTACAGCACCATGAACTCCTGGCTGAAGGCCGCGATCTGCTGGGCGTTGCGGAACAGCTCCGTGACAAGGATCAGCGAAGCCAGCGAGGTGTCCTTGACCAGCGAAATAAAGGTGTTGGACAGCGGCGGCACCGACACCCTGGCAGCTTGCGGAAGGATGATGCGGCGCAGGGACTGGCCCCGCGACATGCCGATGGTGTGGCCGGCTTCCCACTGGCCCTTGGGCACGGACAGGATGGCTGCGCGGACGACCTCCGCCGCATATCCGCCCACGTTGAGCGAGAAGGCGATGATGGCACTGGGCCACGGATCGAGCTTCACGCCGAGGCTCGGCAGGCCGTAGAAAATCACAAATAGCTGCACCAGCAGCGGCGTCCCGCGGATCACCGACACGTAGAACCGCGCCACGCCGGACACCACCACGTTCCGGCTCAGGCGCATCAGCGCTACCAGCAGGGCCAATGCAAGGCCTATCGCGAACGATGCCAGGGTCAGCGGGATGGTGCCGGTGACTGCGCCCGTGACAAGGGGGCCGAAGGAGCTCCAGACGAGATCCCAGTTGAACGGCATCTACTTGGTGACGTCCGTGTCGAAGTACTTCTCCGAGATCTTGGTCAGCGTTCCGTCAGCGCGGAGGTCGTCCAGCGCCTTGTCCACCGCGGCCGTGAGTTCCTTGGAGCCCTTACGGAACACGAAGGCGCTTTCCGATTTCTCCCTGGTCTCGGCCGCGATCTTCAGCCCGGCGTCAGGATTCGTCTTGGCGTAGTCGAGGTACGTGAGCTTGTCGTTCACGGTCGCATCCACACGGCCCTGCCGGACAAGTGCCACGCTCTGTGCCCAGCCTTCCACTGACTGGACGTTGGCGCCGGCGTCGACGGCCAGTTTGTAGAAGTTGCTGGTGAGCGACTGGGCCGTGGTCTTGCCCTTAAGGCTGTCAAAACCGGTGATGCTGTTGTTGTCCGCCTTCGTCACGACCACGCCCGTGGAGACGGTGTACGGCTTGGAGAAGTCGTATTTGGCCTTGCGTTCGTCGTTGATGGAGATCTGGTTGGCGATGGTGTCGAAGCGCTTGGCGTCGAGGCCGGCGAAGATGCCGTCGAACTGGGTCTCCTGGAAGGTGGCCTTCACGCCGAGTTTCCCGGCGACGGCGCGGGCGATCTCGACGTCGTAGCCCGTGAGGTCGCCGGCACCCTCGGCGTGGAAGCTGAAGGGCTTGTACGTGCCCTCGGTGGCGATGACAATCTCGCCCCTGGATTTCACGTCGCTCAGTGACGTGTCGGTGCCGCCGGCGGTGCCCGGGCTGCTGGCGGCGGGAGCCTGGGATCCGCCGCCGCAGGCCGTCAGCGCCAGGGCCAGTCCGGCGAGGGTGGCTGCGAGGGCAGAGCGGCGGGTGTGGGTACGGTTCATGGCGGGTACCTTCTTCTTCAGGCGGCAGCGGCGGGCACCGCGGCGGCCAGGGCCGCCGGCGATGCTACTGGATGCAACGCGTTTGAAAAGACCTTTTATTTCGCCATCATACGAGGGGCGCTGTGCCGCTATGCGGCAGGCCCCGGCGCGCCCCTAAAGAGCCCTTAAAAAGGCTGAGTGGGGGCGGTCCCCAACGGCCGCCACCACTCATCCCCCCAATGTGTGATCCGGCAGGCGCCACGGCTTGTGAGCCAGGCAGCAACTGCTTTCACACATTCATGATTCTCTCACGGTCTAATGATTTTGTGAATCCCATATTGCTACCCTGCGGTAGATGACGTTCCGTGACTGCGGCGCCCGGTGGCCACTACCCGCGCCAACCACACCGACGCCAGCCCGAGAGCGAAGAAAACCACCGCGGCGTTGTTGACCAGCAGCCTCTGCCGGTCCAATGCCGCCGCGGCGAATTCCAGCAGGAAACCCGCCACAGTTGCCATGGCTCCGGCGGCCATCAGGGCAGCACCGGAACGCACCAGCCACGGCAGCGGGCTGCGCAGGCACCGGAGCAGCGACGGCAGGAGTGCGAGCGCAACGTAGGCCAGGTACCCGCGGGCAGCGGCCCAGTAGAGCGGCACCAGCACCGCGTTCCGCGGGCTGGCGTCCGCTGTCCCCCGCAGGCCGACGGATGACGCGGTGGCATCCATGATCAGGAAGATCGCCACGAGGCCGACGGAAAACACGGCAAGCATGGCCAGTCCGATGCGTCCTGTGATCAGGCGGTAGGCGCCGGCGGCCCCGAAGGCCTTCGTCACCCGGACCGCCACCAGGAGTATGGTGCCGAAGGCGATGAGCCGGAGGATGACATTGGCGATGTTGACGCCGCCAAGGGCCCGGTCAATGGCCAGGTAGAAACTTTCGATGCTGAGGACGCTGGCCGCGGTGGCCAGAAGGAAGATGAAGAAAAGGGAGGGATTCCGCCCACGAAGGGCGCTGGGGATCCGGGCCGCGGCAGCACCCGCACAGACAACCAGCGTTATCCACGGAAGAATCTCTCTCATACCAGGTTCTCCCAGATTCTTTCCGTTTGTTCCTGGTCCTGTTCCTGCCGGCGCAGGGTTTTGCCCAGGGCCTGGAGCCGTTCGCCTGCCAGGGCCGTCAGGTCGCCGTCGCTTAGCCGGTCCAGGGCCGCCTGGCGGGCGCCGGGGGGCCAGCCGGCTTCGGTTTCGGTGACCAGTCCGGTGGCTACCAGTCCGCTGGCGAGTCCGACGCCGGCGGCGCGGGAGGTGGCGACGGCCAGTTCGGGGGCGAGCCGGTTGGCGGTCAGCTGTGCTGAGTAGTTTTGGGGAGCGACGCCGGTGGCGGCGGAGACGCGGTGGCGGAGTTCGCCGTCGTCGATGGCGTCCACCCAGTTCTTCACGGAGGTGGCATGCGGCGGCGGGCTCAGTTCAGGCAACGAAGTTTCAGGCCCGGCCGGGCCGGCGGAACTCTTTGGCGCGGTGCGAAGAATGACGGCCCGCAGAAGGTCGACGGTGGCGATTTGGCTTACCAGTTCCTTATCGGTGGGACGGATCGGGGAACCGGCGAGGTCGCTGTAAACCTCGAAGGTGGCCAGCGCTGCAACCGGATTGATGTTGTAGGCCCGGCTGATGCTCACCACTGTGGCCTCGGCGACCTTGCCCCGCACCATCTGCTGGGCGAGGGTGGTCCGTTTGACGCCTGAGACCCTGCAAATATCGGCCGTGCTGGTATCCGGTGCTACGCCGCTAAGCCAGCGCTGGAATGCTTTGGCGGGAAGGGGCATGAAACGCTCTCTGCTGAACGAATGTTTGACTTATCCTAGCGGCGATGCTTATCAGCGGCGTCCGGTGGCCCGCGGCCGGTGCTTCCGGCCGGCCCGGCCGCTGGCCACCCAGATCAGCGCCAGGCCAACCACAAAGCAAAGGATGGCCGTGTAGTTGACGACGAAGCGCAGGAAGCCCAGCCCCGGCGGGACGAGCGGGAAAAGCAATGACAGAGGGATGGCGATGCTGCCCACGGCCAGAAGTGCCGCACTGGTCCGGACCAGGGCGGGCAGCGAGCTCCTGACGGCCCGCAGCATTCCCGGAAGGATCGCCAGGCAGACGTAGGCCGGGTACGCCCGGCCGGCGGCGCCGTAGTACTCGACGAGCAGTGCGTTCCGCTGGTCCTTCGCCGCCACCTCGACGAGCCCCGCGGACGACCCCGAGGTGTCCATGAGGGCGAAGCAAACCAGCATCGCCACAGAAATCAGTGCCAGGGCGGACGTGCCGATGCTTCCCCGGATCAGCTGAATTCCGCGCTTGTCGCCAAATGCGGCCGCGATCCGCAGGGCAAGGAAAAAGATGGCCCCAAAGATGATGAAGCGCAGCAGGAGGTTGGCAAGGTTTGTGCCGCCCAGCAGGGCATCGATTGCCATGTAGGGTTCGTGGATGCTCAGCAGGATAGCCAGCGTCAGGAGCGCCAGGGCATAAAAGATGGAGCTGTTCTTCCCGCGGACCAGGTTGGGGACCCGGCTCAGCGCCGCGATGCCGGACGCAGCCAGCGTGGTCCACTGCAGGATCTCAATCATCCGAGGTTCTTCCAGATCTGTTCGGTTTGTCGTTGGTCGTGTTCCTGCCGGCGCAGGGTTTTGCCGAGGGCCTGGAGCCGTTCGCCTGCCAGGGCCGTCAGGTCGCCGTCGCTTAGCCGGTCCAGGGCCGCCTGGCGGGCGCCGGGGGGCCAGCCGGCTTCGGTTTCGGTGACCAGTCCGGTGGCTACCAGTCCGCTGGCGAGTCCGACGCCGGCGGCGCGGGAGGTGGCGACGGCCAGTTCGGGGGCGAGCCGGTTGGCGGTCAGCTGTGCTGAGTAGTTTTGGGGAGCGACGCCGGTGGCGGCGGAGACGCGGTGGCGGAGTTCGCCGTCGTCGATGGCGTCCACCCAGTTCTTCACGGAGGTGGCATGCGGCGGCGGGCTCAGTTCAGGCGGTGCTGCCCCCGCACCGGCACCGCCGTCCGGCTCCGTGCGGGCGATGATGGCGTGCAGCAGGTCCGCGGTTGCAATCTGGCTGACCAGCTCCTGCAGGGTGGGCGGGATCGGCGGCATTTCCAGATCCCGGTAAGGCTCGAAGGAACCGAGCGCCGCCACCGGGTTGATGTTATAGGCCCGGCTGATGCCCACCACGGTTGTCTCGGCCACCTTGCCGCGGACCAGCTGCTGGGCAAGGGTGGTCCGTTTGACCCCTGATGCCCGGGCGACGTCGGCAACGCTGGCGTCGGGGGCGATGCCATGCAGCCAGCGCTGGAAGGCCTTGGCGGGTAAGGGCATCGATCGCTCTCTGCTGGCTGGAAAGGTGGTGGGAAGGGGCAGCCCGCCGCCTCGATTTTACGTAGCGCGCCACTTCCACTATGCTAAATGGTCGAACCCGCTGGTCCGTACACCCCCCAAGTCCGGACCAGCGGGTTCTTTCATGCCCGCCCGGATTTTCGGGCGAAAACGGGCAGCGGTGAGAGGATGGATTGATGACTGCAACCCTTGTTGCGAAGGACCTTTCGGGCGGTCATGACCACCGCACCCTCTTCTCCGGGCTGTCCCTCACAGTGGCCCCCGGGGATGTCGTTGGCGTGGTCGGCGCCAACGGCGCCGGCAAGTCCACCCTGCTGCGGCTCCTCGCCGGCGCGGACCAGGCGCAGGACGGCACAGTGAGCCTCGCCCCGGCGGACGCCTTTGTGGGATGGCTGCCGCAGGAGCATGAACGGATTCCCGGCGAGACAGTCGCCGCGTACATCGCCCGCCGCACCGGCTGCGCGAAGGCCACCGCCGAGATGGAATCCACTGCCGAAGCGCTGGGCTCGGGGGCGCCGGGCGCCGATGATGCGTACGCGGTGGCCTTTGACCGCTGGATGGCCTCCGGCGCCGCGGACCTGGACGAACGCATAGCACCTGTCCTGGCGGACCTGGGCCTGGAGGTCGGACCCGACGCCGAAATGACCGGCCTTTCCGGCGGCCAGGCCGCACGCGTGGCGCTCGCCGCCCTGCTGCTGAGCCGCTTCGACGTGGTGCTCCTGGACGAACCCACCAACGACCTTGACCTGGACGGCCTGGCCAAACTGGAAGCCTTCGTGCAGGGCCTTCGCGGCGGAGTGGTGCTGGTCTCCCATGACCGCGAGTTCCTGGCCCGCTGCGTGACCTCCATCGTGGAACTGGACCTCGCCCAGAACGCGGTGGCCGTATACGACGGCGGCTACGAGTCCTACCTGGAAGAGCGCGCCGTGGCCCGCCGGCATGCCCGTGAACGGTATGAGGAATTCGCCGCCACCAAGGCGGACCTGGTATCCCGTGCCCGCACACAGCGGGAATGGAGCTCGCAGGGCGTCCGGAACGCGATGCGGAAAAGCCCCGACAACGACAAGATCCGCCGGGCGGCCAGCACTGAGTCGTCCGAGAAGCAGGCACAGAAGGTCCGGCAGATGGAGTCGCGCATCGCCCGCCTCGAAGTGGTGGAGGAACCGCGCAAGGAGTGGCAGCTGCAGTTCAGCATCGGCCAGGCTCCCCGCTCCAGCTCCGTGGTGGCAACGCTGCGCGACGCGGTGGTCCGGCAGGGCGGCTTCACCCTGGGACCGCTTAACCTCCAGCTCAACGCGGGTGAGCGGATCGGCATCACCGGGCCCAACGGTGCGGGGAAATCGACGCTGCTCCGGCTGCTTCTGGGAACCCAGGAACCTGACTCCGGGGACGCTTCGCTTGGTGTGTCCGTGGCGGTGGGCGAGATCGACCAGGCCCGCGGACTGCTCGCCGGACACCTCAAACTGGCGGACGCCGTCGAATCCGTCCTGACCGATTACACGTCCGCCGAGGTCAGGACCCTCCTGGCGAAGTTCGGCCTCAAGGCGGACCACACCCAGCGGGCCGTGGATTCACTGTCGCCGGGGGAGCGGACCCGCGCCGCCCTCGCCCTGCTGCAGGCCCGCGGTGTGAACCTGCTGGTTCTGGATGAGCCCACCAACCACCTGGACCTCCCGGCAATCGAGCAGCTCGAAGAAGCACTGGAAAGCTACGACGGCGCCCTGCTGCTGGTCACCCACGACCGGCGGCTGCTGGAAAATGTCCGGCTGGATGTGCGCTGGAACGTGGACAACGGAGCCGTCACCGAACTGGCGGCTGGCAAGATGGAGCAGAACAGATGAGCATGGATGGCGTCGCCTGGCGCTCGCTGCACCAGATCACCCGGGCCAAGAGCGGCTCCCAGCCGTTTTCAAAGGCGACCCTCAAACGGGTCCTGGGCTTCGCCCGGCCGCACCGCGGGAGGCTGGCCGCCTTCGTGGCCGTGTCCGTCGCGCTGGCCTTCCTGGCGGTGGCCACCCCGGTGCTGGCCGGCCAGGTGGTCAACACCATCGTGGCACGCTCGGATGCCGGCGAGGTGCTCCGCCTGGCTGCCTTGATCGCCGGCGTGGCCGTGGCGGAAGCGGGCCTTGGGCTGGTTAGCCGCTGGCTGTCCTCCACGATCGGCGAGGGCGTCATTGTGGACCTCCGCACCAAGGTGTTCGACCACGTCCAGCGGATGCCCATCGCGTTCTTCACCCGGACCCGCACCGGTGCGCTGGTCAGCCGCCTGAACAACGATGTGATCGGCGCCCAGTCCGCGTTCGCCGGGACCCTGTCCGGTGTGGTGAGCAACGTGGTGGCGCTCATCCTCACCCTGGTGGTCATGCTGAACACCTCCTGGCTGGTCACGGTGCTGGCCATGATCCTGCTGCCGATCTTCCTGATCCCCGCACGGCGGATGGGCTCGCGGCTCGCTGACCTGCGGCGCGAGGCGGCCGAGCACAACGCCGCCATGGGCACCCAGATGACCGAGAGGTTCTCCGCACCCGGCGCCACCCTGGTGAAGCTCTTCGGACGGCCGGACGACGAATCCCGCGAGTTCGCGCTCCGCGCCGGACGCGTCCGCGACATCGGCGTGCGGACCGCCATGCTGCAGTTCACCTTCGTGACGGCGCTGACGCTCGTCTCCGCGCTGGCCCTGTCCCTGGTCTACGGCCTCGGCGGCTGGCTGGCCATCGGCGGCCAGCTCGCCCCGGGCGACGTCGTGGTGCTGGCACTGCTGCTGACCCGCCTCTACGCCCCGCTCACCTCGCTGTCCAACGCCCGGGTGGAAATCATGAGTGCCCTCGTCAGCTTTGAGCGGGTCTTCGAAATCCTGGACCTCGATCCGCTCATCAAGGAAAAGCCCGGTGCGCTGGAAGTCCCGCCCGGACCCGTGGCCGTGGAGTTCGACGACGTCCGCTTCTCCTACCCGTCCGCGGACAAGGTGTCACTGGCCTCGCTCGAAGAGGTGGCCACGCTGGATACCCGCGGCGGCGAGGAAGTGCTGCACGGCATCAGTTTCCGTGTGGAACCGGGACAGACTGTCGCCCTCGTGGGCTCCTCCGGGGCCGGGAAGTCCACAGTCGCCCAGCTGCTGTCACGGCTGTACGACGTCGACTCCGGGGCCGTGCGCCTCGGCGGCTTCGGCCCCGCCGCGGGTCTGGACGTCCGCGACCTGACCTTTGATTCCATGCGCGCCACCCTTGGCATGGTCACGCAGGACGGGCACCTGTTCCACGAAAGCATCGCCTCCAACCTCAGGCTGGCCCGCCCGGAGGCGACCGAGGAGGACATGTGGGCGGTGCTGCGCCAGGCCCGGCTCGAAACGATGGTCCGCTCGTTGCCGGACGGCCTGGACACCGTGGTGGGGGAGCGCGGCTACCGGCTCTCCGGCGGCGAACGCCAGCGGCTGACCATCGCCCGGCTGCTGATAGCCCAGCCCCGCGTGGTGATCCTGGACGAGGCCACAGCTGCCCTGGACTCCACGAACGAGGCCGCGGTGCAGGCGGCACTGGGGGTTGCGCTGGAAGGCCGCACCGCCGTCGTCATTGCCCACCGGCTCTCCACCATCCGTGCCGCCGACGCCATCCTGGTGGTGGAGGACGGCCGCATCGTGGAGCGCGGAACCCACGCCGAGCTGCTGGCCGCGGACGGCCGCTACGCCGAGCTGTACCGGACGCAGTTCGCTGAGGCGGCCGCGGTGGCGGAGGAAGCTGTCCCGGAATACTGAGGTGCTGCCGGCTCACCGGAAGATGTTGTAGTTGCTCCACCCCGCTCCGACGATGGTCCGTGCGCCCCAGATCCCGTTCCGGAAGGGATAGTGGGCCAGCCTGCCGTCACTGAGCCGGCTGAGCAGGCCTTGTTTGCCGGGGGTGAACCCCGTCGTCTTGGTGATGCTGTCCACGATGTTCCAGCTCACGCCGACCACCCGCCTGGTTTCGGGGATGAAGGTGCCGGCCCCCGTGGAGCGGTACAGCAGCAGGTTGCCGTCGCTCCGCTTGGCGAGCAGGTCCTGCTTCCCGTCCTGGTCGAAATCGGCCATGGTGGGATACAGGCCCTGCCAGCCGCTTCCGATCAGGGTGCGGGGGCTGAGCGTGTTTCCTGCGCTGTTGCCGTAGTGCCAGAGTGTTCCGGCGTAGTCGTGGGCGACGATGCTGGGATATTTGTCGGTGGTCCGCCAGCGGCCCAGCACTATCTGGTACTTGCCCCATCCGGACCCGATGTGCTGCGCCGGCGCGAATCCGCCGCCTGGCTTGCCGGCGTAAAGGCTCAGCCGCCCGTCCTTCCACTGCGCGATGATGTCGAAGACACCGTCCACGTTCCAGTCCGTCACGAACCCCTTGTTGAGTCCTGTCCATCCGCTGCCGATTTTGACCCGGGGCTGGAGGCCGCCCTGTCCGGTTGCCCGGTAGTTCCACAGCGTGCCGTCCGGGCCGGCAGCTACCGTGTCTGCGGCGCTGCCGATGGACAGGCGCGCCGTTGAAAGCGGCGTCGCCCGGGGGTCGATCCTGACGGTGGCGGCGACGCTGGGGACCCCGGCGTCGTCCATGGCAAAGAGCAGGTAATTGCCGGGTACGAGGATGCCGGGATCCGCCGGCAGGTTCAAGGAGGCAGTATTGCCCGATACTGAAGTTGCGGTCAGCGGGATGCGCCGCTGATCGGTGTTCACGCTGTGCGTCACGGTGCCCGTCCGCACCAGGGAGAATTTGCTGATCGGCTGGCCGGTGGTCACCGAAATGGTGCTGCCGTTAGCGGCAACGGTCGGCGCGCTGAGGATCTCGGGCCGGACGCGTGCGTTCCCGTTTGCGTCCAACAGATAGGGCGGGGTGAATATCTGTCCGTCGAGGTGGTTGGTGTTGCAGGCACCCGCGCACAGTCCGCCGCCGCCGGCGAAGACGCGGCCGTCCGGAAGGAGCGTGGCCACGCTGTGGTACGCCCGGGGGACGGCCATGGGGGCAAGGGTGGTCCACTGCCCTGTCTCCGGGTTCCAGATCTCCGGCGACATCCTGTTCCCGGTGTCCGTTGCGGTTTCCGGGGTGCCTTTGCCGCCAATCACAAGCACCTGGCCGTCGGGCAGCGCCACCCCGTTGGCGTATTGCCGGGTGTGCTCCATGCTCGCGGTCGGGGCCACTGTGACCCCGTTGTTGATGTCGATGGTGTAGGCCTTCGCCGTGGGCGGGACCCCGGCATAGGCGGTGGCCCCGCCCACCGTCAGGATCTTCCCGACGTCGTACATCACGGCGTTGCCGTTCATCGCGTCTGCGCTGTCCGCACGGAACCCGGCCGGCGTGATGGTGCCGGCTCCCGTGGTGGAGATCCAGTTCATCTGGCGGCTTGGGCCGGCCTGGAAGACCTGCCCGCCCGGGGCGGCAAACAGCCAGGCATGGTTGTCCGAACGGAAGTCGCCCCCGGGATCGTTGGTCAGGATACTGTTGGACAGCACATTGGGAAGCGCGCGCCAGCCGCCTGCTTCGGACCACAGTTCGCCGTGCTTGTTACCGAGGCCGCCGGACCACGACCCGCCTATGGTGAACACTTCACCCGTGGACGTGGTCACACTGGACTGGTATCCGCGCGCGATAAGCATTGGCGGCCCCGAGGTCCAGGCGTTCGTCGCGGGGTCATACAGGCTGGTTTTGGTGGTGCTGCTGCCTCCCGTGACCATGATCCGGCCGTCCGGCAGCATCGAAATGCCCGGGCAGAACATGTCGTGGCCGGTGTTGGACACTTCAGCCTGGGTCACTTCACCGGTGGTGAGGTTCAGAATGGATGTCTGGGTCAGGCCTCCGCCGCCGGCGTACATGGCGGGCGCGCTGGCGGACCACGTCAGCAGCCGGTTGTCCGGCAACAGTGCCGCCGCCGCCGGGACAATCGGGAAGTTGATGGTGGGACCCCAGGACCCCAACAGGCCGGAACCCTCTTCCTGGGCTGGCGGAGTGCTGGCAGCCCCACCAACCAGATTGATCTCTGCGGCACTGCTCCAGGGCCCGCGGCCGCCGGCCTCGGTGATGGCCTGGAGCCGGACGTAGCGCGCAGCCACGGCAGTGAATGTCACGCTTTTCTCTTCGCTGCTGTCAGCCCAGGTACCGCTGGCAACGGGCGGCTCCCAGGTGGCGCCGTCAGTGCTCACCGTGATCTCGAAGCTGCCGATCCTGCCGTCCGGGACATCGGGACGCGGAAGATAGCGGAACCCCGAGATGGGTTGGATTGTCCCGGTGTCTATGGTGATGGTGTGGGGCAGCGGCTCAGTGCCTGCGCTGACCCAATAAGTGGTGGCATCTCCATCAAGAACGTTGGCCGCCAAGCCGTTTTCACCGGAGGCTTCTTCGTCGCTGGCCGTCGCTGTCCATCCGGTGCGGGGCAGTGGAAGCGGAACGGGCTCTGCCGCGGCAGCCGGCAGTGCGGCGAAGTGGCTGTGAAGTCCTGTGGTGCCCGATGAATCGTTCGGAGCCACTGCCACGTATCCCGTGGTCAGCAGCATCGCCACAATGAGCGCGGACCTAAACCGACGCATCTCCGTCTCCCCCCGGATCCAGTTGACCGATGACAGGACGAAGCTAGGGTCGGGGGCTTGCGAAAACCTTGGCCGCTGCCGCGGGAAGTGGGCGGCCCGCGATCAGCCCGAAGCCGGAAACGGCGGGTGAAAATCGCGGTGCCGGCCCGGGGCCGGAGGGGTCAGCGCCCGGTGTGCACCAGCGCCGGAAGGATATGCTCCGTGAGCAGCGGTGCCAGGTCGCCGGGCCATTCCGCAGCGATGTCCAGCCAGCGGATTTCGGCGATCTCGGCGGACGGGTGCGCCGCCCAGGCGCCCGGCGCGCTGAAGACCGTGGCCTCGATTTCCGTGGCGGCCTCGTTGGCGGCGTCGGCCAGCCAGACGCCCATGAGCGTCAGTTCGCGGGGATCGACAATGATGCCGACCTCCTCCTGCAGTTCCCGTGCCGCGGCCTGCACCGCCGTCTCGCCGGGCTCGGGCTTGCCTCCCGGGTGCATGAACTTGTCCGTGCCGCGTTTGCGGACGGTCAGGAGCCGGCCGGCGCTGTCATAGACACACACGGCGGAGACGATGATGCGCGGATTCACGGATTCGAGCCTAACCCGTCGGGTGCTGTGGCGGCGGGCAGCCGGCGCAGCACTGATTGCAGCAACAGGTCCTTGCGCGGGCCGGTGACATCCCAGGCGTAGCTGAACTCGTCGTCGCCGTGGCGGACATAGGTGACCCGGTAGGTGTCCGGATCGCACCAGTGACGGTCCTGGCTGGCCTCCGGAGAGAAGCTCATCCGGTGGAACGGCCGCCCGTCGGGAAAGAACATGTCCATGGCGTCCGGCGTCTGCGCCGGCCTGAGCAGATAGTCACGGGTGGCGGGGCCGGTGAAGGTTTCACCGTCCCCGGCCGGCCAGTTCACGGAGGGCCACATTACGGTCCCTTCCTCGTGGAAGCGGAGCCCGTCGTCGTCGGGGGAAAAAATCACGACGCCGGCAAAGGTTCCGCGGGTGCCCGCGGCCCGGTCCAGCATGGTCCGTTCCACGGACCATCGCCCTGGCCCGGCAGGGCCGGGGGATGGGGGCTCTGCCGGCGTTGCGCCCAGCAGATAGTCGCGGAGCCCGGACGGATGCTGCAGATTCAAGTGCCCTCGATTGGAATCGAACCAACGACACCGGCTTTAGGAGAGCCGTGCTCTATCCACTGAGCTACGAGGGCGGGCGCCCGCCGCGGCCGGCGTTGTGGACCGGCCCCTTCGGGCACGCCTATAAGCATACAAGGTGACGGCGCGTACTACGCTCTTGGCATGGCCGCCGCA
Organism: Arthrobacter sp. NPDC057388; assembly: GCF_042668165.1. Classification (NCBI taxonomy): domain Bacteria; kingdom Bacillati; phylum Actinomycetota; class Actinomycetes; order Micrococcales; family Micrococcaceae; genus Arthrobacter; species Arthrobacter sp. NPDC057388. Next base: position 73,367 of record NZ_JBHVBL010000009.1, on the reverse strand, counting down.
GCTCATGTCCCCGCGTTTCGGGAAACGTTCCTGCCAGACACCGCCTCGACACGGCAGTATGTCGGGGCGTGGGCGGTGCTCAGCGTCGTCCAGTATTTCGTCGCCGAGGCCGCCGTCATCGGCGCCTGGGCCGGACCGGACCCCTACAGCCGGCGGACCGGGCTCATCAGCGACCTGGGGGCCGTCACGTGCGGGCTGTACGACGGCCGCAGCGTCTGTTCGCCGCTGCACGTGCTGATGAACGCCTCCTTTGTGGTGCAGGGCCTGGGAATGCTGCTGGGGGCGCTGCTGCTGAGTTCTGCGCTGCTGCGGGTGGCCGCCCGGGCCGGCGTCCGGGTCATGGCGAGCCACACGGGGGAAGTGCCCTGGTACACGGCGGTGGCGGTGCGGCTCCTGACCGGGGCCGCGGGCACCGGCACGATCATCGTCGGGCTCGTCCCGGAGGACCTGGAAACGGGCTGGCACTACACCGGAGCCGTCATGTACTTCATCGGCGGCTCCCTGGCGCTGCTGCTCCTCGGTGCACTGTGGCTCCGGCAGTCGCCGCTGGGCTGGCTTGTCCTGGCCGCCGGCGCCGTAGCCTCTGCGGCGCTCGTCACGGCCGCCTTTACCGGCCTGGACGTCCCCGAGCCGGGGACATTGGAACGGCTGATGGGCTATCCCATCACCATTGGCCTCTCGGCTGCCGGCCTCGTGATCGCCCAGCGGGTCCGGCAGGAGCGGCAGGTGCGCAGGGCGCTTGCAGCCAGGGCCCGGGTGGCGGGGAGCGCCTGAAGTTCCCTGCCTGGTCTTCTGGCCGAGGGTTCCTGCCTACGCTTCCTGGCCCGGTCCGGCCGGCTGGCCTGCGGCCTTCTTCGAGGACCGCCGTCCCAGGAACACGGCGGCGCCGCCGGCGAGGAGGCTGGCCACGAACAGCACCCAGCCGGCCACGGTGAGGCCCGATGCCAAGGCGACCTGGCCGGCGTCGGGATTCACGGCCGCGATCATGGCATCAATGGTGACGTTGCCCCACAGCCGGACCGCCACGAACAGCAGCGGCAGTGCCCACAGCGCCCAGCGCAGCGCCTTCCGGGCAACGTTGGTCCCGATCAGCAGCAGCCACGTGAAGCCGAAGATCAGCGGAAACAGGGTGCCCGCCGTCTTGTGGACGTAATTCAGCTGGCCGCGGGCGTCGCCGTCCAGGGCGCGGCGGAGCTGTTCGGCGTAGCCAGCGTCGAAACCGCCCACCAGGGAATCGGGCATGGCAAGCCCGCCGGAGAGCTGCGTGAGCTGGTTCAGTGTCAGCAGGTGCAGGTACCAGAACAGGAACAGGCTGGCCACCAGGCCGGCGATGACGATCAGGTTGGCATTGTTCTGCGCCTTCGCGGGCGAGCGGTCGGTGCCGGGGTTGATCACCGGCGGAAGATGGTGCTGGGGAACTGCGGCCCTTGCGCCGTGCTTCTTGATCCGCTGTGCAGGTGTCTTGGCCATGCGTCCATTATCGCCCGCCGCAGGCTGCCTCTGCTGTGCAGTGAACCATCGCTGTGCAGGGCGGGCCCGGCGCCGATAGGGTGGGACCGTGACGGAACTGGGCAGACACAAACTGGGCAAACACAGCGCCACCAACCTGAGCCCCGAGCTCGATGACTATGAGCTGGCCGCCGAACTGGTCCGCGAGGCCGGGCAGCTCGCGCTGCTGATGCGGCAGGGCGGCCTCGACGCGCAGCGCAAAACCTCGATCTCCGACGTCGTCACCGCCGCGGACCATGCTGCCGAAGCGTACGTCCTCGAGCAGCTGCAGCGATGCCGCCCCGACGACGGCGTCCTGGGTGAGGAAGGTGCCGCGGTGCGCGGAAGCAGCGGGCGGACCTGGGTCATCGACCCGGTGGACGGCACCTACAACTTCCTGCAGGGCTCCACGTACTGGTGTTCGGCGATTGCCCTCAAGGACGACTCCGACGTGCTCCTCGGCGCCATTTTCCAGCCCGAGGAGGGCAAGCTCTGGGTCGGCGGGAAGCAACGCCCCACCACCCTCAACGGCGACCCCGTCACCACCTTCCGGGAGGACGGAAACAACCGGAACGCCGCCGACCTCTCGCACCTCGGCGCCGCCACCTATATCCACCCGCGCTGGCTCGCCGACCCCATGTGCGCCATGCCATGGCACGCCGCTGCCACCTCGGCTGCGACGCTGCGGATGCTCGGCTCCGGCTCCTGCGACCTGGGGCGCGTCGCCGACGGCCAGCTTGGCTGCTGGTTCCAGCACAGCTGCCCCGAATGGGACTGGCTTCCGGGAAAGGCGATCGTTACGGCCGCCGGCGGAGTGGCCGGCAGCGTCCACGTCAACGGCCTGGAATGGTTCATGGCGGGAGGAACGACGGCGGTGCACCAGCTGCGTGCCGCGCTCGAGTCCGGTTCGGTCGACTAGTTTCCCGCCCCGGCTTTCAAGCGAGGGAGCGCCGCGGCGCGCCGGTTATCCACAGGGCGGATTCGAGTGTCAGCCCCACCGCCTAGACTTGTAGTCACCATGGATATGTTGTTTGACCCCTATGCTGACGGTCCGTTCAAGGCTGGTTCCCACGCCGGTGCCATCACCAAGTCACGCCCCGAGAACGGGCTGATGACGCCTGCGTTCGGCGGTGGCCCGGCCGAATCCGCAGGCCACACGGCAGTTGGTCACCCGGCAGTTGGGCAGGAGGCGGGCCACGCTGAGGAGCACGCACGGCACCAGTTCCCCGATGCCGGGGCGCTGCTGGCAGGGCTGAACCCGCAGCAGGAGGAAGCGGTCAAACATTCCGGCAGCGCACTGCTGATTGTGGCCGGCGCCGGCTCGGGGAAAACCCGTGTCCTCAGTAACCGGATCGCCTACCTGATCGCCACCAAGCGGGCCCACCACGGCGAGATCCTGGCCATCACGTTCACCAACAAGGCCGCCGCGGAAATGCGGGAGCGCATCGAGGCCCTGGTGGGCGGCCGGGCCAAGGCCATGTGGATCTCCACGTTCCACTCGTCCTGCGTCCGGATCCTGCGCCGCGAGGCCGCGAACGTCGGGCTGAAGTCCAACTTTTCCATCTATGACTCCGCTGATTCCCTCCGGCTGATCACGCTGGTGGCCAAGAACCTGGACCTCGACCCCAAGAAGTTCGCCCCCAAGGCCATCCAGCACAAGATCTCCGCGCTCAAGAACGAACTCATCGACGACGACGCCTTCGCGGCCGCCGCCAACCACAGCGACCCGTTCGAAAGCGCCGTGGCCGATGTCTTCAAGGGCTACACCCAGCGGCTTCGCCAGGCCAACGCCATGGACTTCGATGACCTGATCGCGCAGACCGTCTACATGTTCCGGGCGTTCCCGGCGCTCGCAGATTCCTACCGGCGCCGGTTCCGGCATGTCCTGGTGGACGAATACCAGGACACCAACCACGCGCAGTACGCCCTGGTCCGCGAGATCGTCGGCGAGGGTCCGGGCGCGGCGGAACTGACCGTCGTCGGCGACTCGGACCAGTCGATCTACGCCTTCCGCGGCGCGGACATCCGCAACATCGTGGAGTTCGAGAAAGACTACCCGGACGCCCACACCATCAAGCTGGAACAGAACTACCGTTCCACCCAGAACATCCTGAGCGCGGCCAACTCGGTCATCTCCCGGAACCCCAACCGCCCGGAGAAGAGGCTGTGGACCGCGGAGGGTGAGGGCCACAAGATCATCGGCTATGTGGGCGAAAACGAGCACGACGAAGCCCAGTTCATCGCCAAGGAAATCGACCGGCTGCAGGACGAAGACAACCTCCGCCCCGGCGACGTCGCCATCTTCTACCGCACCAACGCGCAGTCACGTTCCATCGAAGATGTCCTGGTGCGCGTTGGCCTGCCGTACAAGGTGGTGGGCGGCACCAGGTTCTACGAGCGCAAGGAAATCAAGGACGCCCTGGCCTACCTGCGGGTTCTGGTCAATGCGGACGACGACGTCAACCTCCGGCGCGTGCTCAACGAACCCAAACGCGGCATCGGCGACCGCGCCGAGGGTGCGGTGGCCGCACTGGCCGAACGGGAACGCATCTCGTTCATGGCGGCTGCGCGCCGCGCCGACCAGGCACCCGGCATGGCCACCCGGTCCGTGAATGCGGTGCTCGGGTTCGTGAAGCTCCTGGATGACCTCGCCGAGGTGGCCGCAGGCTCCGGTGCCGCCGCCGCGCTCGAGGCCGTGCTCGAACAGACGGGCTACCTCGCCACGCTGCGCTCCAGCACCGACCCGCAGGACGAGTCCCGGGTGGAGAACCTTGCCGAGCTCGTCGCCGTCGTGCGTGAATACGAGCAGGAAAACCCGGAAGGGTCGCTCGAGGCCTTCCTGGAACAGGTTTCCCTCGTCGCCGACGCCGACCAGATCCCGGACGCCCCGGGCGCGGACATCGACGCCGCGGTGGCGGAGGCCAAGCGGCTGGGCGTGGTCACGCTCATGACGCTCCACACCGCCAAGGGCCTGGAATTCCCGGTGGTGTTCCTTACCGGCATGGAGCACGGGCTCTTCCCGCACCAGCGCTCCGCCACGGACCCCAAGGAACTGGCGGAGGAGCGGCGGCTTGCCTATGTGGGACTGACACGCGCCCGGAAGCGGCTGTACGTCACGCGGTCCGAGGTCCGCAACATGTGGGGGCAGAGCCAGTACAACCCGGCCAGCCAGTTCCTGGAGGAAATTCCTTCCGAGCTTGTCGAATGGAAGCGTGAGGGCACCAGCCGGCAGGTAGGAGGCTGGGGGAGCGGGGCGTCCATCGGGTCGAGCCGGTACAGCGGTTCCTTTTGGGGCGCTGGAACAGCCCGGGGCAACAGGGCAGACTCCTCCGCAGGCTTCAACGCCGACGTTCCTGCCTCCGTGGCCAAAAACCGGGTGCAGCCGCAGAAGGAAGTCATCGCGGTCAGCGTGGGGGACAAGGTCAACCACACCAGCTTCGGCAACGGCACCGTCCTCGCCGTTGAAGGCGCCGGGGACAAGACCGTGGCCAAGGTGAAGTTCGACGTCGGCGAGAAGCGGCTGCTGCTGCGGTACGCGCCTCTGACCAAGGTCGACGCCTGACCGTGCCGCCACGCCCGGAACGCGTTGCCGCGCGGCTGGCCGTGCTGGCATGCGCCGCGTTGTCCACCATGACGCTGGCCGGCTGTTCCGTGACCGTCGCGGATCCGGACTACACCCCGCCGCCGCCGCTGCCGGCCATCGAACAGCTGAAACAGGCCCCGCTCACTGACCCCGCCCCATTCGCGGCCGGGGAGGATGTGCTGGCGTTTGTCACCGCTGACCGGAACATCGTGTGCGCACTGACGTCCGCCCGCGGTCCGCACCTGAACCTGCCGTACGAAGCCAACAACTTCGGCGATCCGGACAACACAAAACTGGCCACCGTGCCTGTGGCGCACTGCGAGCTCGCCGTGTACCCGGCACCGGCGGCTGCGGACGTCAGCGACAACTGCTCGGGGACCGGCCTCGGCTACCTCGGCGGTGCGGCACTCCTGACGCCCGACCGCGCCCGCTACGGCGAATGCCGGTCCGGCGTTACGCAGATGGAAACCGAGTACGGGCCCAAGGGAAGAGCCGGCGGACCCGTCTCCGAACTGCCCGTCCTGGCCGACGGCGGCAACCTCGAACGCAACGGCCTCCGGTGCTCCGCCTACCGCTTCGGGGTGGCCTGCGGAAACGTCTCGGCCGGCGTCGGTTTCTTTATCAGCCGGGATCATTACGAACTCATCGCCGCGAAGGGCAAAAACGCCCAAACGGCGCCAGCCCAAGCCTCAAAAACCCCGTAATCACGCGGTTTTTCTACGTTCCATAGAATAGTGTCCTTACTCACAGAACAGGTAGTCTGGAACGGGCCGGTCGCTCCGAAGGACTAAAGTTCCCAAAGGAGCAATACGCCGCGTGGCTCGTTTCCGGACTTGCCGCGGGACGTGTAAATTCCGCAGCCCGGCCCGCACCTTTGGGTGTTTTCCGGCTGTACAGAAACTACTTCGACGTAGAAGGACACTAAACCGTGGACCTGTTTGAATATCAGGCGCGCGATATGTTCGAAGCGCACGGTGTACCCGTGCTCGCCGGCATCGTGGCGCACACCCCTGAAGAAGCAAAGGCAGCTGCCGAGAACATCGGCGGCGTAACTGTCGTCAAGGCACAGGTTAAGGTCGGTGGCCGCGGCAAGGCCGGCGGCGTCAAGGTCGCCAAGTCAGCCGATGAGGCACTTGAGCACGCCACCAACATCCTGGGCATGGACATCAAGGGCCACACCGTCAATAAGGTGATGATCGCCCAGGGTGCGGACATCGCCGAAGAGTTCTATTTCTCCATCCTGCTGGACCGCGCCAACCGCAACTACCTGGCCATGTGCTCGGTGGAAGGCGGCATGGAAATCGAGCAGCTCGCCGTCGAGCGCCCCGAGGCCCTTGCCAAGGTTGCCATCGATCCCGCCGTGGGCGTTGACCAGGCCAAGGCCGACGAGATCGTCGCCGCCGCCGGCTTCTCTGCCGAGCTGGCCCCCAAGGTCTCCGCAGTCATCCTGAAGCTGTGGGACGTTTTCAAGAAGGAAGACGCCACCCTGGTCGAGGTGAACCCGCTGGTCCGCACCGGCGCCGGTGACATCGTCGCCCTGGACGGCAAGGTCTCCCTCGACGAGAACGCCGACTTCCGCCACGTGCACCACGCCGAGCTGGAGGACAAGGACGCCGCCGACCCGCTGGAAGCCAAGGCCAAGGCGCAGGACCTCAACTACGTGAAGCTGGACGGCGAAGTGGGCATCATCGGCAACGGCGCCGGTCTCGTGATGTCCACCCTCGACGTCGTCGCTTACGCCGGCGAGAACCACGGCAACGTTAAGCCCGCCAACTTCCTGGACATCGGCGGCGGAGCCTCCGCCGAGGTCATGGCTGCCGGCCTGGACGTCATCCTGGGCGACCAGCAGGTCAAGAGCGTTTTTGTAAACGTCTTCGGCGGCATCACCGCCTGTGACGCTGTGGCCAAGGGCATCGTCGGCGCCCTTGCCGAACTCGGCTCCTCCGCCAACAAGCCGCTGGTTGTCCGCCTTGACGGCAACAACGTCGAAGAAGGCCGCCGCATCCTCACCGAGGCCAACCACCCGCTGGTGACCCTGGCAGCAACCATGGACGAGGGCGCCGACAAGGCCGCCGAGCTCGCCAACGCCCGCTGATCGAGCCTGTCGAGATCTAGGAAAGAAAACATGTCTATCTACCTGAACAAGGATTCCAAGGTCATCGTCCAGGGCATCACCGGTGGCGAAGGTACCAAGCACACCGCCCTGATGCTCAAGGCCGGCACCAACATCGTCGGCGGCGTGAACGCCCGCAAGGCCGGCACCACCGTGCTGCACGGCGACAAGGAAATCACCGTTTTTGGCACCGTCAAGGAAGCCATCGCGGAGACCGGCGCTGACGTCTCGATCGTCTTCGTGCCGCCGGCATTCACCAAGGCCGCCGTGGTCGAGGCCATCGAAGCCGGCATCGGCCTCGTGGTTGTCATCACCGAAGGCGTGCCGGTCCAGGACTCTGCCGAGTTCTGGGCACTGGCACAGGCCACGGTCGACGCCGACGGCAACCAGGTCACCCGCATCATCGGACCGAACTGCCCCGGCATCATCACGCCGGGCGAGGCCCTCGTGGGCATCACGCCGGCCAACATCACCGGCAAGGGCCCCATCGGCCTGGTCTCTAAGTCCGGCACCCTGACCTACCAGATGATGTACGAACTGCGCGACCTTGGCTTCTCCACGGCCATCGGCATCGGCGGTGACCCGATCATCGGCACCACCCACATCGACGCCCTGGCCGCGTTCGAGGCTGACCCGGAGACCAAGGCCATCGTGATGATCGGCGAAATCGGCGGCGACGCCGAAGAGCGTGCAGCCGACTTCATCAAGGCCAACGTCACCAAGCCGGTCGTCGGCTACGTGGCAGGCTTTACCGCGCCGGAAGGCAAGACCATGGGCCACGCAGGCGCCATCGTCTCCGGTTCCGCCGGTACCGCCCAGGCGAAGAAGGAAGCCCTCGAGGCTGCCGGCGTGAAGGTCGGCAAGACGCCGTCCGAGACCGCGAAGCTGCTGCGCGAGGTCTACGCCGCGCTCTAAGCCGCGCCTCAGGCAACGCGGGGTCACTCCCAGCCCAATCCTCCCCCCGGATTGGGCGCCGGGTGACCCCGCGTTTCTGCGTTTAAGGGAGACCTCTTGCGCGCCATCAGACAGGGGTCTACTTTGATGCCGTACTCCGCTCAAGGGCCGCCTTCCGCGGCGGCAGTGACAAGGACCGATCATGAGCAATGCACTCAATTTCACAGTCCCGGACGGCGTCCCCTTCATTGACTGGCAGCGGGAGTTCGACCTTCCGGTGTCGGCGGTCTTCCGCGCCCACCAGGAGCCCGGACTGGTTCAACAGTGGCTGGGCCCGCGGGGCACGAACGTGGAGATCGACCACTACGACTTCCGTTCCGGCGGGAGCTATCTCTACAACCATGCCGGCACCGATGGCGTGACCCACGCAGCCAACGGAATCTTCCACACCGTCCGGGAAAACGAGTTCGCCGTCCAGACGTTTGAATTCAGCGGCTACCCGGATTTGGTGATGATCGAATTCACGAACTTCGAAGACCTGGGCGGCGGGCGCTGCCGGCTCCGCGGCCACCTGGTCTGTCCCACGGTGGAAGCCCGGGACGGGATGGCCCAGCCAGACATGGAAACCGGCATGCGCGACGGCTACGAGCGGCTCGAAGAGCTGCTCGGTCAATAGGTGCGCGGCACCACTTGCCAGTCCGACGGCGGTCGGTGACTTTTGCCCGAAACGTCACCGGCCGCCGTCGGGCTTCAAGCGCAGGCCCAGCGGTGCCAGTCAGGACGACCCCTCTTGCGCTTGAAAGTCACTTTGATAGTATGTCAGTACAAACTATCAAAGGAGATGCAATGCCGCTCGTACGAATCGACGTCCACTCGGGCCGCTCCCAGGAAGACCTCAACCTCCTCAGCCGAGGCATCCACGACGCCATCCTGGCTGAATACGGCATCCCGGAGCGGGACTACTTCCATATCGTCACCGAACACGCCCCGGGGCAGATCGTGGCCCAGGATGCCGGCCTTGGTTTCGAGCGGACGCGGGACGTCGTGATGATCCAGATCTTCACGCAGGGCGGACGCAGCCAGGAGGCGAAGCAGAGCCTGTTTGCGGCAGTCGCGGAAAAGCTGGGGACTCTGGGGGTGGCCGGCGAAGATGTCTTTATCGGCTATGTCGAGAACACTGCGGGTGACTGGTCCTTCGGTTTTGGCCGCGCACAGTACGTCACAGGAGAGCTTTCCGTACCCAAGAAATAGGGGGACAAAAGGCCTCAGGGCCACGCCTTGTGGTCCTGAAATGCCCGCGTCAGCCCTGACTTCTGCTCGTTGTAAATATGTCAGTACAAACCTTTGACAGGACAAAAATTCTAGGGCACAGTAGTCCTTGTGGTCCCGCTCACGGGGCCCGGAACGCCGGAGCCTTGGCCGTTCGACTGCCTAGAGGTTGAGATCCAAAAAGAAAGGTCCACGATCACCGTGACCCACGAACTGCTCACGATCGGGCGCATCAGCGTTGATATTTACCCGAACGACATCGGGGTTGGCCTGGAGGATGTTTCGTCCTTCGGCAAGTACCTTGGCGGCTCCCCGTCCAACGTTGCTGTCGCCGCCGCCCGCCATGGCCGGCGCACGGGCGTTATCACCCGCACCGGGGATGACCCGTTCGGTGCGTACCTGCACCGCGAACTGGAAAAGTTCGGCGTTGATGATTCCTTTGTCTCCCCGGTTGCGGGCCTGCAGACGCCGGCGACGTTCTGCGCCATCATGCCCGAGACGCACGAGTTCCCGCTGTACTTTTACGGCCGCTTTCCCACGGCACCGGACCTGCAGATCAGGGCCGATGAGCTCGACACGGACGCGATCCGGAACGCACGGATATTCTGGTCCACGGTGACGGGCCTGTGCCAGGAGCCTTCCCGCACCGCGCATGTTGCAGCGCACGAGGCGCGGCCGCGCACCGGCCTCAAAGAGGGCCAGTACACCATTCTGGACCTGGACTACCGTCCGATGTTCTGGGCTTCCGAGGAGGAGGCCCGGGAGCAGGTGGCGCGGATCCTGCCCCACGTGACCGTTGCGATCGGCAACGACGAGGAATGCTCCGTGGCCGTGGGCCCGGGAACCCCGGATGAGCAGGCCGACCGGCTGCTGGACGCCGGCGTGGAGATCGCCGTCGTGAAGCTCGGCCCCGAAGGCGTGATGGCCAAGACCCGCACCGAACGCGTGGTGTCCGCCCCGGTCCCGGTGGAGACGGTCAACGGCCTGGGGGCCGGGGATTCTTTCGGCGGCGCCTTCGTGCACGGCCTGCTCTCGGGCTGGCCGCTGGCCCAGGTCCTGGACTACGCCAACGCGGCCGGCGCGATCGTCGCTTCCCGGCTGTCCTGCGCGGATGCGATGCCGACGCCAGGCGAGGTCACCTCGCTGTTGGCCGAACGCGGACGTTTGGTCCCCGGCGATGCTGTCCCCGGCAAGGACTCTGTTCCCACTGCACTTACCCCTGAAGGAGCGGCCCTGTGAGCCTGCACCCCGGCACCGCAACCCTGGCGGTGGATGACGACCCCCGCCGTTACGAGCACCTGAGCACCATCCGCCTCGAAGACCCCGAGGCAGTGGCCCGTGCCGCGAAGGCACGCCGTCGCCACCCCGGCCTGAAGTACGGGCGGCAGAACTTCATCGTCGCCGCCGATCACCCGGCCCGCGGCGCCCTCGCCGTCGGCAACGACCCGGTGGCCATGGCGGACCGCCGCCAGCTCCTGGACAGGTTGCAGATCGCGCTGGCCAACCCCGCCGTTGACGGTGTTCTGGCCTCGCCGGACATCATGGATGACCTGCTGCTCCTGGGCGCGTTGGAGGGCAAGCTGGTGTTTGGTTCGATGAACCGCGGCGGGCTGTCGGGTCTGGTCAACGAGTTCGATGACCGTTTCACGGGTCACACCGCCGCCGCGCTGGAGGCTCTGGGCGCCGACGGCGGGAAGATGCTGACCCGGATCTGCCTGGGCGACCCGGACACCGTGGCCACCCTCGAAGCGACCGCCAAGGCGATCGATTCACTGGCCGAGCGGAAGCTCATCGCCATGGTGGAGCCGTTCCTGTCCGTCCGGGAGAACGGCCGGGTCCGCAACGACCTGTCCACGGACGCCGTGATCAAGTCGATCGGCATCGCCGAGGGCCTGGGGTCAACCAGTGCCTATACATGGATGAAGCTGCCGGTCGTGGATCAGATGGAACGCGTCATGGCCGCGACCACCATGCCCACCGTGCTGCTGGGCGGGGACCCGGCCGGCAGCCAAGACGAGGTGTTCGCCACCTGGGGAGCCGCCCTTGCCCTCCCGGGCGTGCAGGGCCTTACCGTGGGCCGCACCCTGCTCTACCCGGCCGACGGTGACGTTGCCGGGGCTGTCGCCGCGGCCGCTTCCCTCTTGCACCACACCGCGTCACCCTTCACCGCAGAAGTATCGGAGTAGCTCCCATGGAGACGAAAACAGGAACTGGAACCCGCCGGATGACCGTGGCGCAGGCCGTGGTCGAGTATCTTTCCAAGCAGTACACCGTCGATTCCGTGGGTGGGGTCGATTTCCGTGAGCGGCTGATCCCGGGCACGTTCGGTATTTTCGGGCACGGGAACGTGGCCGGCGTGGGCCAGGCCCTGAAGCAGTACCAGTCCCAGGACCCGCGGATCATGCCCTACTACCAGGGCCGGAACGAACAGGCCCAGGTCCACCAGGCCGTCGGCTACGCCCGGCACACCCGCCGCCGCCAGACCTACGCGGTCAGCACCTCGATCGGCCCGGGTTCCTCCAACCTGCTCACCGGCGCCGCGCTGGCCACCACGAACCGCCTGCCGGTCCTGCTGCTCCCCTCGGACACGTTCGCAACGCGGGCGGCGGACCCGGTCCTGCAGCAGCTCGAACAGCCCTACGCCTACGACCTGACCGTCAACGACGCGTTCCGGCCCCTGTCCAAGTTCTTCGACCGCGTCACCCGCCCGGAGCAGCTGTTCTCCGCGTTCCACCACGGCCTGCGCGTCCTCACCGACCCGGCCGAAACCGGCGCGGTGACCATCTCGCTGCCGCAGGACGTCCAGGCCGAAGCGTTCGACATCCCCGAGGAATTCCTGGCCGAGCGGGAGTGGCGAATCCGCCGCCCGGAAGCGGACGACGACGACATCGCCCGCGCCGCCGCAGCGATCCGCGCCGCGAAGCGGCCGCTGATCATCGCCGGCGGCGGCGTCCTCTACGCCTACGCCACCGACGAACTCGCAAAGTTCGCGGAACTGACCGGGATCCCGGTCGGCAACACGCAGGCCGGCGTCGGCGTCCTGCCGTGGGACCACAAATACTCCCTCGGCGCGATCGGTTCGACGGGCACGACGGCGGCCAACGCCATCGCCGCCGAAGCGGACCTGATCATCGGCATCGGCACCCGCTACGAGGACTTCACCACCGCCTCCCGCACCGCGTTCCAGAACCCCGACGTGCGCTTCGTGAACATCAACGTCGCAGCCATTGATGCGTACAAGCACGGCACGCACCTGCCGATCGTCGCCGACGCCCGCAAGGCCCTCGTCAAGCTGAACCAGGCCCTCGGCGGCTACCGCGTCGGCGCCGACCTCGAACAGCAGATCGCCGCCGAGAAGGCACGCTGGGACGCGACCGTGGACGAGGCCTTCGATACCCGGTACACGCCGCTGCCGGCGCAGAACGAGATCATTGGCGCCACCAACCGGGCCATGGACGCCCAGGACGTGGTGATCTGCGCGGCCGGTTCGCTGCCCGGTGACCTGCACAAGATGTGGCGGGTCCGGGACCCGTTCGGTTACCACGTCGAATACGCCTACTCCTGCATGGGCTACGAAATCCCGGGCGGCCTGGGCGTCAAGCGCGCCGCGATCGCCGAAGCCAAATCGGGGGGTGAGAAGCGCGACGTCGTCGTGATGGTGGGGGACGGTTCCTACCTGATGATGCACACCGAACTGGTCACCGCCGTCGCCGAACGGATCAAGCTGATCGTGGTCCTGATCCAGAACCACGGCTACGCCTCCATTGGCTCCCTCTCGGAGATGCTGGGTTCGCAGCGCTTCGGCACCCAGTACCGGGCCCTGGACGAGGAACACCACTCCTTCGACGAGGGCGAGCGGCTCCCGGTGGACCTGGCCCTGAATGCCGAATCCCTCGGCGTGAAGGTCATCCGGATCGAACCGGGGGAGAAGGCCATCGCCGAACTCGAACAGGCCATCCGCGACGCCAAGGCCGCCCCGGAAACCGGCGGCCCGATCGTGATCCACGTCGAGTCCGACCCGCTGCTGGACGCCCCGTCCTCCGAGTCCTGGTGGGACGTGCCCGTCTCCGCGGTTTCCGAACTGGAGTCCACGCAGCAGGCGTTCAAGACCTACACCGACCACAAGAACCGCCAGCGCAAACTGCTCGGTTAAATCCCCCCCAACGCTTTCCGACCAGCTACAGACCAAGGAAGTCATTACATGTCAACGACGACCGTCACCACCACCATCAACCACTTCATCAACGGTGCCGAGACCGCCGGCGAGGGCGACCGCACCACCCCCGTCTACAACCCGGCCACCGGCCAGGTCAGCGCGGAACTGCGCCTGGCCAACCGGGCCGACCTGGACACCACCGTCGCCGCCGCCCGCAAGGCGGCCGATTCCTGGGGCGACATTTCCCTGGCCAAGCGCACCGCCGTCCTGTTCAAGTTCCGCGAACTCGTCGCCGAACACATCGACGAACTCGCCGCGCTGATCACGGCCGAGCACGGCAAGGTCCTTTCCGACGCCAAGGGTGAGATCGGCCGCGGCCTGGAGGTCATCGAATTCGCCTGCGGCATCCCGTCGCTGCTCAAGGGTGACTACTCGGACCAGGTCTCCACCGGCATCGACGTGTTCTCCTTCCGCGAGCCCCTCGGCGTCGTCGCCGGCATCACGCCGTTCAACTTCCCGGTCATGGTGCCGCTGTGGATGGCCCCGATGGCGATCGCCACCGGCAACGCCTTCATCCTCAAGCCCTCCGAACGCGACCCCTCCGCCTCCCTCCTGCTCGCGAAGCTGTGGAAGGACGCCGGCCTGCCCGACGGTGTGTTCCAGGTCCTGCACGGCGACAAGGAAACCGTCGACGGGCTCCTGACCCACCCGGACGTCGACGGCATCTCCTTCGTCGGCTCCACCCCGATCGCGAAGTACGTCCACGAGACCGCCACCAAGCACGGCAAGCGCGTCCAGGCCCTGGGCGGGGCGAAGAACCACGCCATCGTGCTCCCGGACGCGGACCTGGACAACGCCGCCGACCACCTTGCCGCTGCCGCGTTCGGCTCCGCCGGGGAACGCTGCATGGCGATCTCCGTCGCCGTCGCCGTCGGGGACGCCGCCGACCTGCTGGTGAAGAAGGTCGAAGAACGCGCCACCGCGGTCAAGGTCAACAACGGCACCGTCCCCGGCGCCGAAATGGGCCCGGTCATCACCCCGGCCTCCAAGGAACGGATCGTGAAGATCGTCACCGAAGCCGAAGCCGCCGGGGCCGCGATGGTCGTGGACGGCCGCGACCTCGTCATCCCCGGCCACGAGGAAGGCTTCTGGGTCGGGCCGACGGTTCTCGATCACGTCAAGACCGAAATGTCCGCCTACACCGAGGAGATCTTCGGACCCGTCCTCGTCGTCGTCCGCGTCGACACCCTCGAAGACGGCATCAAGCTGATCAACTCCAACCCCTACGGCAACGGCACCGCCATCTTCACCTCCTCCGGCGCCGCCGCCCGGAAGTTCCAGCGCAGTGTCACCGTCGGCATGATCGGCATCAACGTGCCCCTCCCGGTCCCGGTCGCGTACCACTCCTTCGGCGGCTGGAAGGCCTCCCTCTTCGGCGACAAGCACATCTACGGCCCCGAAGGCGTCTCCTTCTACACCCGCGGCAAAGTCGTCACCTCCCGCTGGCCCGAACCCACCCACGCCTCCGGCGCCTCCTACAACTTCCCCTCCAACTAACCCCCAACGCCACTATCGATTGCTCCGTAACCGCCGTTTTGAGCGTCCAAAAGGGCACCTGCGGAGCAATCGATGAGAAGGAACGGAAATGACAGAGAACAAGCTGATCATCGGCACCGCACCCGACTCCTGGGGTGTCTGGTTCCCGGACGACCCCAAGCAGACGCCGTGGGAGCGCTTCCTGGACGAAGTGGCCGAATCCGGCTACAAGTGGATCGAGCTGGGCCCGTACGGCTACCTGCCCACGGACCCCGCGCGGTTGGCCGAAGAGCTCAAGCAGCGCGACCTGAAGGTCTGCGCCGGAACGGTCTTCACGGCGTTCCACCGCGGCCTGGACCAGTGGGAAACAGCCTGGGAGCCGGCCCGCAAGGTCGCCGAACTGACCGCAGCCATGGGCGGCGAGCACATCGTGGTCATCCCGGCCATGTGGCGCGACGACGTCACCGGCGAGGCCGTGGAGAGCGGCACGCTCAGCGACAAGGCGTGGAGCGACCTGTTCGCCGGCCACAACCGGCTGGGCAAGACGCTGCTCGAGGACTTCGGCCTCAAGCAGCAGTTCCACTCCCACGCCGACTCCCACGTCGGAGCCCAGGAGGACATCGAAACGCTGCTCGGCGCAACGGATCCGCAGTACCTCAACCTGTGCCTGGACACCGGACACGCGGAATACTGCGGCGCCTCAAGCCTTGAGCTCATCAAGAACTACCCGGACCGGATCGGCTACCTGCACCTGAAGCAGATCAACCCGGACGTCCTGAAGAAGGTCAACGAGGAAAACATGACCTGGGCAGCAGCCAACCTGGCCGGGGTCATGACCGAACCGCCCAACGGCCTGCCGGACCTGCGCGCCGTCATCGAGGCCGTCGAGGCACTGGACCGGCCCATCTTTGGCATCGTGGAACAGGACATGTACCCGGTGGCCTTCGACGTCCCCATGCCCATCGCCAAGCGCACGCGCAACTACCTGCTGTCCTGCGGCTCCCGCACCGCAGTCAGCTAACACCGCGGTCAGCTAGCGGTTAACCAGCAACGCCCGATCCGTCCGAATCCAAAGGAAGAACAATGACTGAAACCCTTCGCGTCGCCGTTATCGGCGCCGGCCGCATGGGCGCGGACCACATCCAGCGCCTCAACAAGCGCATCCACGGCGCTGAAGTTGCCGCCGTCGTCGACGTTGACCTCGCCCGCGCCCAGGCCGCCATCGAGGGCATCCCCGGGGCCGTTGCCCTGGCTGACGCCGAAGAGGCGCTGAACAACGGCGATGTCAACGCCGTCCTCATCGCCACCCCGGGCTTCCTGCACGAGGAAATCCTGCTCAAGGCCATTGCCAAGGACATCCCCATCCTGTGCGAAAAGCCGCTGACGCCGGATGCCGAGTCGTCCTGGAAGATCGTTCAGGCGGAGGAGAAGCTGGGCCGCAAGCGCATCCAGGTGGGCTTCATGCGCCGCTTCGACGCCGAATACGCCGCCCTCGGCTCGGTCATCCGCAACGGCGAACTCGGCGAACTGCTCATGCTGCACCACCAGCACCGCAACCCCAGCACTCCGGCCGGCTTCACCAACGAGATGCTCATCAACGACTCCGTGGTCCACGAGTTTGATGCCATCCGTTTCTTCACGGGCGAAGAGATCACCTCGGTCCAGGTCCGTCTCGGCAAGCCCACGAAGAACGCCCCGGCCGGCCAGCATGACCCCCAGCACGTCCTGATCGAGACCGAGTCCGGTGTCCTGGCCGACGTCGAAATCTACGTCAACGCGAAGTTCGGCTACGAAGTGGCCACCCAGGCGTCCTTCGAGGACGGCATTGTCAGCATCGGCGGCGACAGCGGCCCGTACCTGCGCAGCAACGGCCGCTGGGGCGGCAAGGTCACCCCCGGCTTTGAGGAGCGTTTCGGCGCAGCGTACGACGTCGAGATCCAGGCCTGGGTGGACGCCGCCCTCCGCGGCGAAATCGGCGGACCCAGCGCCTGGGACGGCTATGCGACAGCCGCCTGCTGCGAGGCCGGCGTGGAAGCCCAGAAGAACGGCGAAAAGGTCGCCGTGAAGCTGAACGCCAAGCCTGCCCTCTACAGCTAGGCCCTCCCGTTTCTTGGAGTTTTTGTCCAGATAATGCCCCTTCGAGGCCCTCAAGACGGCATTATCTGGACAAAAACTCCTTTCGTTACCCGATCCTTTTCCACAATGGAGTGTTCCTCGTGAAAATCGCCCTTGACCCCACCCCGTTCCACCACAGCCACAGCCTGCTGGAGTTCCCGAAGGTGGTGGCGGACCTTGGCTACAAGTACATGCAGATGACGCCGCATCCGGATTTCATCCCCTTCTACAACCACCCCAAGGCCGACGACGAACTGGTGGGCCAGCTGAAGAAGGCGTGCACGGATGCCGGCATCGAAATTGCGTCCATCCTGCCTGTGCTGCGCTGGTCGGGCCCGGACGAGGACGCCCGCGAAGCAGCGGTGCGCTACTGGAAGCGCGCCATCCAGATCGCCGTCGACCTGGGCGTCAGCACCATGAACACCGAGTTCAGCGGCCGGCCGGAGCTTGCCGAAGAATCCGAGCGCGCGTTTTACCGCTCCATGGAGGAACTGCTCCCCATCATCGAGCGCGAAGGCATCGACCTCCTCATCGACCCGCACCCGGATGACTTCGTGGAGGAAGGCCTTGCCGCCATCCGCGTGATCCGCGGGCTGAACTCTAAGAACGTCGGCATGGTCTACGTGGCCTCGCACAGCTTCCACATGAAGAATTCGCCGCTGGACATCATGCGCGCGGCAGGGGACAAGCTCCGCCTGGTCCACGTCGCCGACACCATGGACCACCACGCCTCCCACGGCCTGCGGTACATCACCAACCCGCCAGGCAACGCCGTCCGCGTGCACCAGCACCTGAAGATCGGCGACGGCGACGTGAACTGGGACGAGTTCTTCGGCGGCCTCAAGGAAATCGGCTTTCTGGACAAGGACAACACGGTGATGGTTTCCAGCGTCTTCGCCGAAAACGAGAACGCCGAAGAGGTTTCCCGCTTCCAGCTGGACACCATGAAGCAGTACGTCCAGAAGGTCAGCGTATGACGGCGGCGCAGTCCGGGAAGGCTGACTTAAAACACAAGCGGGCGCTCCGCACCGTCACCATCATCTCCACCTTCGGCGGCCTGCTCTTCGGCTACGACACGGGGGTGATCAACGGCGCCCTGCCCTACATGCAGGAGGACCTTGGCCTGACCCCGCTGGCTGAGGGCATGGTGACATCGTCGCTGCTGTTCGGCGCCGCCTTCGGTGCCCTCTTCGGCGGCCGGCTGGCGGACCGCAACGGCCGCCGCAAGATGATCATGGTCCTGGCCGTCATCTTCCTGGCCGGCACGCTGTCCTGCACTTTCGCCCCCAGCACCGAGTTCATGGTGGCGGCCCGGTTCATCCTGGGCCTGGCCGTGGGCGGCGCCTCCGTGACGGTGCCCGTGTACCTCGCGGAGGTGTCGCCGTCGGCCCGCCGCGGGCGGATCGTGACGCAGAACGAACTCATGATCGTCACCGGCCAGCTGCTCGCCTTCATCTTCAACGCCTACCTTGGCAACACGTTCGGCGAGGCCGGGGGCATCTGGCGCTGGATGCTGGTGATCGCCACACTGCCGGCCGTCGCCCTGTGGATCGGCATGGCCTTCATGCCCGAAAGCCCCCGCTGGCTGGCCTCCATGGGCAGCTTCGGCGAGGCACTGGGTGTGCTCCAGCGCATCCGCTCCAAGGCCGAGGCCGGGGCGGAGTTCGAAGAGGTCAAGGCCATGGCCGTGGAGGACTACAAGTCCAAGATGGGGTCCTGGAAGGACCTGCAGGTTCCGTGGCTGCGCCGGATCTTCTTTGTGGGCGTCGGACTCGCGGTGATCCAGCAGATCACCGGCGTGAACTCGATCATGTACTACGGCACGCAAATCCTCGCGGATGCCGGCTTCGGCCGGGAAGCGGCGCTCAGCGCCAACATCGCCAACGGCGTCATCTCCGTGCTGGCCACCTTCGCCGGAATCTGGCTTCTGGGCAAGGTGGGGCGACGCCGGATGCTCATCACCGGGCAGGTCGGAACCACCGCGGCGCTGCTGCTGATCGGCCTGTTCTCGCTGGTCCTGCCGGAGGGGACCGGCCGCGGCTACGTGATCCTGGCACTGACCGTCACGTTCCTCGCGTTCCAGCAGGGAGCCATCTCACCGGTCACGTGGCTGATGCTCTCGGAGATCTTCCCGCTGAAGCTGCGCGGCCTGGGCATGGGGGCGTCAGCCTTCGTGCTGTGGATCGTGAACTTCCTGATCGGCTTCGGCTTCCCGCAGCTGCTTGCAGCAGTGGGCATCTCCAACACGTTCTTCGTGTTCGCCATCCTCGGCGTGGGCGCGATTCTGTTCGCCGCCAAGTACGTTCCGGAGACCAAGGACAAGAGCCTCGAGGACGTGGAACACTACTTCAAGCACCAGGCGGGTGCCGCCCCGGAGGCGGAGACTGCCCAAGCCGGGACCGACGTCGAAACGCGCACCCCGGTCCACTAGCGGGACACCCGGAACAACATCCGGAGTTTTTGTCCAGATAATGCCCCCTCGAGGCCCTCGAGGGGGCATTATCTGTACAAAAACTCCATTCCTGCGGAGGGTTTAGACGCCGGCGTGAAGGCGGGGGAGGGCTTCCACCAGGGATGCCAGCTCCGGCACCTGCTGGGCTTCGGCCAAGGTCCGTTCCAGGGTGGCGTCGTGGACCGGGCGTGCTTCGGCCAGCAGCTTGCTTCCGCTGTCCGTCAGTTCGGTGTAGATGCCGCGGCGGTCGTCCGCGCACAGGATGCGGGTCAGCAGGCCGCGGTCCTCCAGCCGGTTCACCAGGCGGGTTGTGGCGCTGGGGGAGAGTGCGGTAGCCCGGGCCAGCTGCTGCATGCGCATATGCCACCCATCCTGCCTGCTGAGCGCATCCAGCACCGTGTATTCGACGACGGAAAGTTGCGCCTGCCCCTGCAGCGACCGCTCCAGCTGTGCCTCGATCAGCCCGTGCAGGGCGGCCAGCGTGCGCCAGCCTTGGGCGCGCACCTCCACGGCGTCGTCCTTGATGCCCATTGGGCGATCCTCCTTCAGTTCTCTGGACCCCGGCAGCGGAGCCCGTTCAGATAGTTGCTTGCGCGGTATATCCATTCGTGCAATAGTTGCTTGTGCAACGAAATATAGCGCGCTTGCAACTACTAGCTTACGCCGCGCTCCCCACCCAGTACAGTTCCGAAGGAGCACATCCATGCCTGTTGGCCTGATAGCCCTAGCCCTCGGCGGGTTCGGCATCGGACTCACCGAATTCGTCATCATGGGGCTGCTCCCCGAGGTGGCGGCCGACTTCAACGTGAGTGAAGCCTCCGCCGGCTGGTTCATCTCCGGCTATGCCCTCGCCGTCGTGGTGGGAGCCCTGGGGCTCACCGCCGCCGTCTCCCGCTTCCAGCGCAAGCCGGTCTTGGCCGTCCTGCTGGTGCTCTTCATTGCCGGCAATCTGCTCTCCGCCATTGCGCCCGACTATTGGGCGATGATGGCCGGCCGCGTGATGGCCGCCCTGGCGCACGGTGCCTTCTTCGGCATCGGTGCGGTGGTTGCTGCCGGCATGGTTCCGCCGACCAAGAAGGCCGCCGCCATCGCCATCATGTTCACCGGGCTCACGGCCGCCAATGTCCTCGGGGTTCCGCTGGGCACGCTTCTCGGGCAGGCGGCAGGCTGGCGGTCCACCTTCTGGGCCATCACGGCAATCGGCGTGCTGGCACTGGCCGGTATCCTGGCGCTCGTGCCCAAGGCCGGCAGCGGCGAGGCGGCCCAGGGCGGCCTGCGCAGTGAGCTCCGCGCCTTCCGGTCAGGCCAGGTCTGGCTGTCGATCCTGGTGACCATCCTCGGCTACGGCGGAATGTTCGGCGCCTTCACCTACATCGCCTTCACGCTGACGGAGGTCTCCGGATTCGCCGCCTCCACGGTGCCCTGGCTGCTGATTGTGTTTGGCGTCGGCCTCTTCATCGGCAACACCCTCGGCGGCCGGGCGGCTGACCGCAATGTCGACCGGACCCTGCTGGCCGTGCTCTCCGTCCTGGTGGTGGTGCTGGTGGCCTTCGGCCTGAGCGCTGGCAACCAGATACTCACCATCGCCTCTCTGCTGCTTCTGGGCGGCTTCGGGTTCGCCACGGTACCCGGCCTGCAGATGCGCGTCATGAAGTACGCGGCCAAGGCGCCTACCCTGGCGTCCGGGGCCAACATCGGCGCGTTCAATGTGGGCAACGCCCTCGGCGCATGGCTGGGCGGCGTGACCATCACCGCCGGCCTCGGCTACACCTCGCCCATCTGGGCAGGGGCAGTAATCACGGCGCTGGGCCTTGCGGTGATGGCCGGCGCTGCCGTCGGGGCCAGGGCAAGTGCCCGCCGGGCTCCGGCTGCCGGGCTGGCGGCCGCGTCCCAAAAAGGCATGGAGACGGAACCGGCCGGTTCAACCGAAGCTGAACCGGCCGACGTCGAACCCGCCGTTGCGCGCCAGGGCGCGCTTACGCCTTAAACGGCAGCCGGGGGTCCACGTTCTGGCCCTCCCAGGTCTGGCGCACCCAGCCGTGGTGCGGGTCATCGCTGATGAGCCAGTCGCGGACGCGGCCGGGTCCGGCCATGACGTTGAGGTAGTACATGTCGTAGCCGGGCGCGGCCATGGCCGGGCCGTGCCAGCCGTAGGGGACCAGCACCACATCGCCGGTGCGGACCTCGGCGGAAACATCGATGGGGCGGTCGTCGGACGCGTAGACCCGCTGGTAGCCGATGGCGTCCGCATTTTCGCCGGGCCCCGTGGAACCGGGCCCCGTGGAACCGGGGGCAGCCGCCACCCGCGTCTCGAAGTAGTAGATCTCCTCGAGCCGGGTCTCGCCCTCCTTCTCCTCGTCATGCTTGTGCGGCGGGTAGGAGGACCAGTTGCCCGCGGGTGTGATGACCTCGCAGACGATAAAGCGGTCGGCTTCCAGTGCGGCCGGCGTGCCGAAATTGTGGACCTGGCGCGAGCAGTTGCCGGCTCCGCGCAGCTCCACCGGCGTCTCGGCCGCGGTGATCAGGCGGGCGGGGTAGTGGACCTTGGCGGGCGCCGTCGCGATGGCGACCCGGCCGCCGTCGGACGACGAGACCGTGACCGCCTTGTCCGTCCCCGTGTACAGCACGTCGGTGGGGCCGCTGAAGACGCTGGCCCGGCCGGCAAGCGGGTGGTCCAGGCCGTCGACCGTCGCCGTGAACGCCCCGCTCAGCGGGATGACAATCCGTTCCTCGGCGGCCGGGGGGAGTTCGACGGCGGCGCCCGGGGCCAGCCTGGCCACCTTCAGTCCGGTGTGTTCCCAGCCTTCCACGGAAAGTTTCGAGTCCGACGTTCCCAGCGAAACGTCCCAGCAGCCTTCGGCTGCACTGCCCAGGGGATATACCCATTCGGCCATAAGTCATGTCCCTTTCGGAGGTGTGTGTAGTGGGCGCCGGTACCGGCAACCGGCACGGCGGTCGGTACAGCATCGGTACAGCAATCGGCAGGAGGGCAGGCCAATGGCAGCCCCCCGCTCAGCGGGGGCAGAAGCCGGCCCGACGCTGCGGGTGTCTAGCGCTGGACCAGTGTCATTTCGAAGCTGTACGAGTCGCCCCGGTAGACGTGGTGGCCGGTCTCCACGTTCCGCCCCGTGTCATCGACGGCGGTGCGTTCCATGGTGACCAGCGCCGAGCCGGGCTGGGTTTCAAGGAGTGGTGCCTGGTAGTCGTTGGCCACCATGGCGCCGATGCGTTGCGTGGCCAGCCTGAAGTTGACGCCGCCGCTGCGCAGGATGCTGTACAGGCCCTGCGTCTTCAGCAGGTCCTCATCGATATGCGTGATGTCGTCCCGGACCCAGTTCTCCATGAGGGCCAGCGGCTTGCCGCCCACCTTCCGGAGCCTGGTGAAGTGGTAGACCTTGGCCCCGGCGGCGAGGTGCAGGGCCTCCCGGGTGGCGGCGTCGGCCTCAACATGCGCAAAGGTGAGCACCTCGGTGGTGGGCTTGCTGCCATTGTTCGTCAGGTCGTCGTACAGGCTGGACAGCTCCAGCGGGCGGCGGACCTGGCTCGACACCACCTGCGTGCCCACGCCCCGCTTGCGGACGAGCAGCCCGGAGCGGACCAGTTCGTCCATCGCCTTGCGCATGGTGGGACGCGAAAGGTTCAGTTGGGCGGCGAGATCGATCTCGTTCTCCAGCCGGCTTCCGGGTTCCAGCAGGCCGGTATGGATGGCAGCCTCAATGCCCTGGACAACCTGATGGTACAGCGGCACCGGCGACGAGCGGTCGATGCTGAGGTGTAGTTGGTTCGCCATTGAGTGCTCCCTTTGTGCCGCAGGTTCCTGCGTCCAGGAAGCCTGTTTGTCAGCGCATGTCCGTTTGTTAGGACATACTCCGATTTTGATCATAGCAGGGCCCGGCCTGCAGTCAAGGAACCCGGTCAAGGAACCCAGTCATGGAACGCGCGCGGGAATACTGGGCGCCGGGGATATTGGGCGCGGCGGGCTCACGCGCGCAGCGCTCAGGAGGGGCGGCAGGCCTCGACGAACACCCGGAATGGAGCCAGCCGTTGCTCGTCCGTCAGTTCCAGGGCCTCCGGGTGCCACTGCACGGACGCGATCCACCGCTCCGGGTCCTCCAGCGCCTCCACGGTTCCGTCATCCGCCACGGCGGTCACCACGAGCCCCGGCGCCACCCGGTCGACGGCCTGGTGGTGACCGGAAGCGATCTTGACCTGGAGGGCGGTGTCACCCGCGGCCCCGTCAATCGCGCCCGGCTCACCGGCGGCCGCAGCGGCACTCGCCGCAGCATTACTGTCTGCGTGTGCCGGACCGGACCCGCTGCCTTCAGGTTTTTCGGCAGCGGCATACATCCTTGCCACCTTGGATCCCGGGGTGATGGTCACCTCGTGCCACACCCACGGCCTGTTCACATCTGCAGGGATCTGGCGGTGCGGCACGGTGCCGGGGGTCATGTCCTGGACGAGGGTTCCGCCATAGAGGACGTTGAGCAGCTGGTGGCCGCGGCAGATCCCCAGCACCGGCGTGCCGGCGTCCAGTGCGCGCCGGGCCACAGCGATGTCCAGCCGGTCCTGCTCCCCGTTGACGTCATAGAGGGTGGGCCCGGGCTCCTGGCCGTAAAGGCGCGGGTCAACGTCCCCGCCGCCGGGAAGTACGACGCCGTCAAGCACCCCGGGCGCGTCCGGCACCTTCCCGCCGCCGGAGGTTCCGCCGTCGGCCCTTCCGCTGTTGGGTGCTCCAGTGCCTGCAGTTTCACCGGCGGATGCCCCGTTCAGTCCGCCCTCCAGCGACTCCGGGGTGAGCAGCACCGGCTCCCCGCCGACGTCGCGAATGAGGCTGACAATGAAGCCGAAGAGGCTGTTGGCCTTGGCCACCCGCGGGTCCGGGTCCGCCGAGCTGCTGAGCCGGACGGGGATGCCGATCCGCGGCCGCCGCCCGGGGGTGGGCGCCGCATCCTGTACCCCGGCCTGGCGCTGTGTCTCACCCTGGCGCCGTGCTTCACCCTGGTTCTGGGTCCCGTCCTGTGACTGCAAAGTTCCTGAATTCCGCGGTGAATCCTGCATCCTCAAATTGTGCCCCATATACCCGCGATTAAGCTGGGTGTGCGTTTTCCGGACCCTCCGCGTGGCCAGCCAGCGAGCCACAAGACGTCGCACTTTGGGACCGTTTACTGCGCCCGCCGCGGTTTCGGTAGTGTTGGGAGCAGCAGGCAAGGCGAAAGTAGGGCAGTCGATGGGGCGCAGGACACTTGTTGACGACCTCGTCGACGGGCTGCTGGACGACATTCTCGACGGCAGGCTCAAGCCTCATGATGCGCTGCCGCCGGAAGCCGACATCGCCAAAGCCTACGACGTCAGCCGGCTGACCGCACGCGAAGCGCTGAAGGCACTGCGGGCCCAGAACATCCTGTACGTCAAGGCCGGCCGCGGCACGTTCGTAAACCCTGCAGACAGCTGGACCGGCCTCGATGCGATCATCAAGGCCGCGTCGCACGGCAACGCTGACGACCAGGTTTCCCGCGGACTGATCGAGGTGCGGCGCATGGTGGAAACTGGTGCTGCCGCGCTCGCCGCTAGGCGGCACACCCCCGAACATGCCGACGAGATGCGGGCCTCCATCGCGGACATGAAGCGGTTCCACCAGGCCGGCGACCTCGACGGCTTCGTGGCTGCGGACATCGCCTTCCACGACACTGTTCTGAAGGCCTCCGGCAACCCGTTTGTCCGCGCCCTGCTGGCCCAACTCGGCCAGTCCCTCTACCGCGCCCGCCGCGAGACGTCGGCCATCGAGGAGATCCAGCGCCACGCCATCGCCTTCCATCAGCGGGTGCTCGAGAGCATTCTCACCGGCGATTCCGAGCTCGCCCGGAAAGCCATGGATGAGCACATGGACCAGACCTTCGAGGACTACGAGCGCTACGTCCACGGCAGCCGTTCCTAAGGCTCCGGCGCCAGTTCCCGGGCTCCTGCCACCCCGTCCCGGCCCCGGCCCCTGGGCTTTGCCCTTCGTGGCCTGCGGCTATCCTAGGCGCGCCTTTCGGCTGCGGAGTTTTTCGCCTTGACGTAACGCCCGTCACCCTCCTATGCTTTTGGTCATGTTCCTCCGTCAGATGTCTGACATCAGATAAATAAGACATAAACGCTGAACGGATTGAGAACCAACAAGACAAGCAGCGGAAACCCACCCGCAAAGCCGCCGGGCCGGGAACCGCCAGACAGAAGGTCGATGATGACTTCATTAACCACAACGTCCTCCGGACTCGGCGAGCTTGGAGACCGCACGCTGCGCAAAGTCCGCCGCCGCGTCATGCCGCTGATCGTGCTCCTCTACTTCGTCGCCTACCTTGACCGCAACAACGTCGGGTTCGCCAAGCTGACCATGAGCGAGGACATCGGCCTGACCGCCGCCGCCTACGGTCTCGGCGCGGGCATCTTCTTCCTCGGCTACGCCCTCCTGGAAGTGCCCAGCAACGCCGGCATGTACAAGTTCGGTGCCCGCAAGTGGCTGGCCCGCATCCTCATCACCTGGGGCCTCTTCGCCACCGCGATGGCCCTGGTGAACGGCGAAACCACGTACTACATCATCCGTTTCCTGCTCGGCGCCGCCGAAGCCGGCTTCTTCCCGGCCATCCTCTTCTACCTGACCCTCTGGTTCCCCGCCGCACAGCGCGTCACCGTCCTGGGTATCTTCATCCTGGCCCAGCCCATTTCCAACGCCCTCGGCGCACCCGTCTCGGGCCTGCTGCTCCAGATGGACGGCATCCTCGGCCTGCACGGCTGGCAGTGGCTGTACATCATCGAAGGCATTCCCGCCGTCCTGCTCGGCCTGCTGACCCCCATCCTCATGACGGACCGGCCCCGGGACGCCAAGTGGCTCAACGCCGACGAGCGCGAATGGCTGGCCACCACCATGGACGCCGAACTGGCAGCCAAGTCCAAGGGCGGCAACCACAACTTCCTGGCCGGCCTCAAGGACAAGCGCACCATCGTCTACTCCGCCCTGTACTTCGGCCTCGTCTGCGGCATCTACGGCCTGGGCCTGTGGCTCCCGACGATCGTCGCCGCCCTGGGCAAGTTCTCCACCGCAGAGGTCGGGTTCATCGTCCTGGTTCCGTACGCCATCGCTGCAGTCTTCGTCTACTTCTGGAGCAAGCGTGCCGACAAGACCGGAAAGCGCGCCTGGCACACCGCCGTCAGCATGGTCCTGGCCGGCCTGGGACTCCTCGCCGCCGGATACCTCCTCCCGGTCAACCCTGTCCTGGCCCTCATCGCCCTGACCGCTTCGGCCATGGGCATCTACGGAGCCATCGCGCCGTTCCTCTCCATGCCGTCCGCCGCCCTCACCGGCGCGGCAGCCGCCTCCGGCCTCGCCCTGGTCAACTCCCTGGGCAACCTCGGCGGCTTCGTGGCACCGTACGCGGTCGGCATCCTGAAGGACACCACCGGCAGCAACCAGAGCGGCCTGCTGTTCCTCTCCTTCTGCCTGTGCGTCACGGCAGTGGCCACCTACCTCTACGCCCGCAAGCGCCCCGAAGGCGACGCGGCCCTGGAGCCGGCAGTGAAGGTTACCGAAGACACCACGACCGGCCGCTAAAGACCCATCCGAGAACCACCCGAAGGAATACCACCAATGAGCTCAACCACCCCTTTCCCCGCAGAACGCACCGTCGTGCTGACCGGAGCCGCCTCCGCCCGCGGCATCGGCCGGGCAGCGGCCGACCGCATGGCCAGCGAGGGCTGGTCCATCGCGATCCTCGACATCAACGCCGAGGACGCGAAGGCTGCCGCCGCGGAGATCGGGTCCAACCGTGCCGTGAAGGCGATCGGCGTCGGCGCCGATGTTTCCGACGTGGCCTCCGTGGACCGGGCGATCACCGAGATCGAAGAGTCAATGCCGCCGATCGTGGCACTGGCCAACCTGGCCGGCATCAGCTCCCCGACGCCCTTCATGGAAACCACGGTTGCCGAGTGGGACAAGGTCTTCGCAATCAACATGCGCGGCACGTTTGTAGTGTCCCAGCGGGTGCTCAAAGGCATGATCGAACGCAAGCTGGGCCGCATCGTAAGCATCTCCTCCATCTCCGCCCAGCGCGGCGGCGGCACCTACTCCAAGGTGGCCTACAGCGCGTCCAAGGCCGGCATCATCGGCTTCACCCGGGCCCTGGCCCGCGAAGTCGGTGAGTTCGGCGTCACCGTGAACGCCATTGCCCCGGGTCCGATCGACACCGACATCATGGGCGGAACGCTGACCGAGGAGCGCAAGGCCCAGATGTCCGAGGGCATCATGATGGGCCGCGTGGGCACGCGGGAGGAAGTGGCCGCGCTGATCTCCTTCCTGCTGGGTGCGGACTCGGGCTACATCACCGCCGCCACCTACGACATCAACGGCGGCCTCCAGGTCTCCTAGCCAGGTTTCCTGACCGGTTCCCGAACGGTTCGCGTCACCCTGCAGCGCCCCGCCGGTCTTCCGGCGGGGCGCTTCGCCTTGGCCGGTGTTTCCTGCGCGTCTCTTCGGCTCCGAACGTCCCGGCGGGGCACCGCACTAGGCTAGGCACCATGAACCCCTCCGGCAGCCTGAATCCCAGCCCGCGGACCCTTGAGGTGGACAGCGTCGCCAGGTTCGACCGGCTGGTGAGGGCAGGGGCGAAGGCGATGCACGGCTGGCATGCGCAGTCGCTTGACCTCCGCGGCCGGGCCACAGCCCTGGCGGCGCTGGACGCCGAGGGCGCGATTTTCCTGGGCTGCACTTTCGACCCGGGCGTGGAGGATTCACTCCGCAGCCGGGGCGCCCTGATCTTTCCGAAACTCACCGGCGTGCCCTTCAACCCGTACCGCGCCGGACTTTACACACCGCAGGAGCTGTACGCAGGCATCGTTGACGGGCCCTACGAGAAAACCCCGGACGCGCTGGTGTACCAGTGGAGCATGCGGCCGGGGCAGCGGAACCGCCTCGATTCCACCCTGGCAGCAGCCCTGCACGACCACGCCGTCGGCGATGCCCTGGAGGAATTCGTCCGCACCCTCAACAGCGGGGGCCGGTCCATCGTCGGGGTCATGGGAGGCCACGCCCTGCAGCGGGGAACCGCTGGCTTCGCCGCCGCTGCCACCCTGGGACGGCTCCTGGCCCGGCGCGGCCATCTGGTGGCCACCGGTGGAGGCCCCGGCGCCATGGAGGCCGCGAACCTGGGGGCTTACCTCAGCAACGCAGGCGATACCGAGTTCCAGGACGTGCTCCGCGACCTGTCAGCCGTCCCGGGCTTCCGCCCCTCGGTGTCCGCCTGGGCACGTGCTGCGGCAGCCGCCGTCGAACGCTTTCCGGGCGGGACCCCGTCCCTCGGCATTCCCACCTGGTTTTACGGCCATGAACCGCCCAATTATTTCGCCACCCACATCGCCAAGTACTTTGCCAACGCCGTGCGCGAGGCCATCCTCCTGGAGGTCTGCAACGGCGGGATCGTGTTCCTCCCGGGGGCTGCCGGCACGGTGCAGGAGATCTTCCAGGACGCCTGCGAGAACTACTACGGCGTCCCGGAGACCATGACCCCGATGGTGCTGGTGGGCCGGGAGCACTGGGAGCAGAAATTTCCCGCCTGGCCCATGCTTCAGAGCCTCGCCGCGGGCAGGGCCATGGAGCAGCGCATTTTCCTGGTGGACGCCGTGGACGAGGCGCTCGCGGTCCTCGGCGGATGAGCCCGCGGCCACTCCGGGCGCAGTGCCCTACAGGTCGTTCCGGCAGGGTGCCTGACCCAGCCGGTACAGACCGTTGAGGTCGCCGGCCGCGAAGCCGTCGGGGGCACCGATCTCCGGGTACATGAGCTGTGCGGGGTCGTCCACGTGTTCCAGCCCCATCACGTGGCCCAGTTCGTGGAGGACGACGGCGGTGGCATAGGACGTGCCGTCGGGACGCCCCAGTTCCACCGCCATCTGCGGTGCATCCAGCTCGAGGCTCCCGGTGACATAGCTCTTGGGCCCGTTCCCGTAGCTGTAATGCGTGCTCCCGCCGGTGCCGATCACCTTTCCGCCCAGCTTGGGAGCCACGTCCGGCGTGGTCCAGCTGATGAGCAGGGGAGCCCAGCGGTCACCGTATTTTTCGGGTTGGTAGGGGGAGCGCTGGGCCGAGGGCTGTTCGTCCGTGGCCCCGTCGTCCACAAACTGGATGCCGGTGGCGCGGGAGATGGTCTGGATCGCCAGGGGAACCAGATCCGCAGCGCCTTCGGGCGCGAGTTCGGCGTTCACCACGTAGTGCAGCGGGCGGCAGGGCGAGTAGCCCACGGGGGAGCCGTTGCTGTTCACCGCCAGGAACTTGTAGGAGGTGCTGGGTGCGGACGGCGGCTCCGGCGTGCCCAGGGGAGCGGGTGCCTCCCCGAAGCCCGGCGGCGGGGCGCCCACGGTATGGCCCGGGCCTCCGGCCGCGCCGGTCCCGTTCTCCCGGCTGCCATGCTCCGCGTCCTGCCCAGGCTGCTCTTGGTCCCCCTGGCTGCGGCCGTCGTCATTCTGCCCGTCGTCATTTTTCCCGGCCGGGTCCTGCCGGGACTGGTCCTCCCGTGGCACGTCCTGGTCTCCGGAACCGATGCGGAAGTTCAGCGCATCTGCGAAACGGGGATCCCCGTAGGCCATTCCTGCCGCGAGGAACGCCGCACACCCAAGGGCGGCCAGCATGATCAGCCAGCGGATAAACTTCCCGGCTGCGGTCGCCGGCCCGGAATGGCGCGGCTGGTGCCGATGCCGGGGCTGGCTCTCTCCGGGGTGTTGACCCTCCACTGCACCCCTTTCACGGCATTCCATTGCCGCGCGGCCCCCGCCATCCATCAGGCGCTGGGCAGACAAGGCACATATAAAACAAGCGGCAACAAGCATTAAGCAAGCAGGCTTACTTTACAGTTCCGCCCGCTCAGCGATGAAACCGGCTGAACAGGCCGGGCGAGTCAGGCGATGACAGCGCCGAAGGCCATGCCCAGGAGGTACGTGACCCCGGCCGCTCCCAGACCGATGGCGAGCTGCCGCAGCCCCCGCGTCAGGGGTGAGGTTCCGGAGAGTAGGCCAACGGTGCCGCCGGTGGCCAGCAGGGCGATGCCCACCAGAACCGCCGCCACGAGGAGGGCGCCGATTCCGGTCATGCCGAAAATGAAAGGAATGATCGGCACGATCGCCCCCGAGGCGAAGAAGCAGAAGCTGGAGAGCGCCGCGCCCCAGGCCGTGCCTACGGCTTCGTGCTCGTCCTCGGTCTCCGGCAGTTCAGGATGCAGCGAGAGGCTGGGGTCGCAGTCGCACGTGAAGAGGCCCATGCGCTCGGCCACGCGGTGTTCGGCGGCCTCCCGGGACATGCCGCGGGCCAGGTAGACCAGCAGGAGCTCGTTGTGTTCGATGTCCAGCTGCGGTGCTGCCACCAGCGTCACCTGGGTGGGGCGGGTCGCGGCCAGGAGCTCGCGCTGGGAACGGACGGACACGAATTCTCCGGCACCCATGGAGAACGCGCCCGCCAGGAGTCCGGAGATGCCACTGAGCAGGACGACGCCGCTGCCAACGCCGGTGGCGGCCATGCCCATGACCAGTGAGAGGTTGCTGACCAGGCCGTCGTTGGCGCCGAAGACGGCAGCCCGGAACGTACCGGCCAGCCGGTTGCGGCCGCGTGTTGCCAGGCCGCGGACCACTTCCTCATGGATCTGTTCGTCGGCTGCCATGGCAGGAGTGGCCGACGGTTCCTTGGTGTACGGCGAACGGCCCTCGGCCCGCTGCGCCAGCGCAAGAACAAACACGGAACCAAAGTGCCGGGCGAGGAAGCCGAGAAGCCGGCTGCGGAAGGAGGCGTGCCGGGGCTTGCCGGCATGCTCGCCGAGCAGCTTCAGCCAGTGCGCCTCGTGGCGGCCTTCGGCTTCGGCGAGGGCTAAAAGGATGGCGCGCTCTTCGCCGGTGCGGTTCTGGGCGAGGTCACGGTAGACGGCAGCCTCGGCGCGTTCATCGGCGAGGTACTGGCGCCAGCGCTTGATGTCGGCGGCGCTGGGCTCGGGACGGGATTCTGCGGCGCCGGCTGCCGGGCTTTTGGTTGGGCCAGGCACTTCGCCGGTGGCGGGGTGGTCAGATTTGGCGTGCTGAGACACGGGAACTCCTGGGTAGCTGGGGCGTGATGCGGCCCCATTGCACGGCCCACTTTACCGCGGAATTCCGCGGATTTTCGGCCGGTAAGCCTTAGCCGGAAGTTTAGGGAAACCTCAATAACCCGGCCCGTCGAGCCGATGCCACCCGCCTGTCCAAACGCCCTTGACCGCCCGTACCGGCGGTGATCTGATGAAAATGTGCCCCGCCGACGGCGGGTACGGAAGTCCAACCATACGGAGGTCTGCCTGATGAACACCAACGGATCGCACCCCGAGCCGGACACGCGCATCGACTCCGATCCCGCCTACGACTTTGCCGAAGACACGCCGGTGGAAGACTGGGACGCGGAAGACGAATTCCTTGATTCCGAGGAGAGGGTTGTTCCCGCCAACTCAGAGGCCGTGGACGACGACGAACGGGTGGTTCCGCTGGACGCGGACGACGAGTTCCGTGGGGACGAAGGCTACGAAGACTGAAGGGTCTTTATCAGCACTGAACTTTCCCTCCTGCTCCGCCCAACTCGTGAAATCGCGACGGCGGTGCCTCCCCGCGCTGGGAGGCACCGCCGTCGTCATGTTTTACTGCCAGATCTGCCGGCGGCAGATCACCGGAAGGCCTACAGCGAGCCGGCCGAAACCGGAACCTCTTCGCTTTCCTTGCCGGCCACCCGGAGGTACCACCGGTTCATGACCGCCGGATCCGTGGGCCTGGTCAGCAGCGACACTGCCACGTAGACCACAGCGGAAGCGAGCAGGCCGTAGTAGATCGGCTCGTTGGCAAAGACGCCTTCCAGCGGTTCCTTGGCATTGACCTCCAGGACGATCATGGTGCCGAGCGTGACGACGGAACCTACGGCCATGGAGGCAGCAGCTGCGATGCCGGTGCCGCGCTTCCAGACGAGACCGCCGAGGATGGCCACAAGCAGGCCGCCCACCAGGATGTCGTAGGCGATGGTGAGGGCCGCGACGACGTCCTTGGTGATGATGGCGATCAGGATGGCCACGATGCCCAGACCGAGGACCCACATGCGGTTGGCCTTGACGTCGTGCTCGGGGTTGTCGGAGTCGTCGGTGTTAATGGTCTTGCCGAACCAGCCGGCGACGAAGGGCAGCACGTCGGCGCGGGCCACGGTGGCGGCCGCAATCAACGCACCTGATGCGGTGGACATCATGGCTGCGACGGCGGCGGCGAGCACCAGGCCGCCGATGCCGATGGGCAGCAGGTTCTGTGCCACCTCGGCGTAGACGACGTCCTTGCCTTCGGTGGCGACGTCGATGTTCGGCAGGGCCACCCTCGCGCCGAGGCCGATCAGTGCGCCGGCCGCGCCGTAAAGGATGCAGTAGATGCCCGCGGTGGCGCCGCCCCAGCGGGCAACCCGGGGCGTTTTCGCCGTAAACACGCGCTGCCAGATGTCCTGGCCGATCAGCAGGCCCAGGGTGTAGACGACGAAGTACGTGATGATCGTCTGGACGCCGATGCCGTCAATCTCGAAGAAGCTGGCCTCCACCCGGCTGCGGATGCCGTCGATGCCTCCGGCGGCGTTCAGCGTGAACGGCAGCATCAGGACGAAGATGCCGACGGTCTTGATGACGAACTGGACCTGGTCGGCCAGGGTGATGGACCACATGCCGCCGATGGTGGAGTACACCAGCACAATGGCGCCGCCAATTGCGATGGCCAGTGCGCGGTCCCAGCCGAACAGGACTACGAAGATGGTGGCGTAGGCTCCGGTGGAGGTGGCGCAGAGCATAAGGGTATAGGCGAGCATGACGATGCCGGAGGTCCGGGTGGCCTGGCTGCCGTAGCGCAGGGACAGCATCTGGGAGACGGTGTAGATCTTCAGCTTCTGGATGGTGCCGGCGAAGAGCAGGCTTAGGAGCAGGACACCGGCACCGATCGCCACCACGAGCCACATGCCCGAGATGCCGAACTTGTAGCCCAGGCCGACGCCGCCGACGGTGGAGGCGCCGCCCAGGACCACGGCTGCCATGGTTCCGGTGTAGAGGAACGGGCCCAGGCGCCGGCCGGCCACGAGAAAGTCACTGTTGTTTTTGGTGCGGGACTTGCCCCACCAGCCGAAGGCCAGCATGGCGGCCAGGTAGGCCACCACGATGGCGATATTGACGAAACTTGCGTCCATGATTTGGGGATCCTTGGAGCTTTGGCAGCTTGCGGGCCGGGCCGGAAAACGGACTACCGGGACGGCCGCTGCACTGTGCGGAAATCTGGGGGAAGGAAGGGTTCCTTGCTGTTTCCCTCCTCGTGGGAGTTGTTTCACAAGCAACACATGTTTCATAGAAGCGTAGGCTGTGATTCGAGTAACAGTCAAGACGCAAAGGCCCGCGGGGCGGTTTGCCCCGCTTCACAGAAGGGCCGGGCCGATAATATGGCTCCATTGTCGGGGCCGTGCGGCCGGCCGTGAAAGGTTCGTAAATGAAGGCACTACCAGTTGAGCCGAGCAATGTTCCGGTCGCCATCGGTTCAAGAATCCGGGCCGCCCGCCAGTCCCAGCGGCTCACCATCGAACAGGTGGCAGGCGCCACCGGACTGACCAAGGGCTTCCTGAGCCGGGTGGAGCGGGACCTTACATCGCCCTCCGTTGCCTCGCTCGTGACGCTGTGCCAGGTGCTGTCGATCTCCATCGGGGACCTGTTTGCCGCCCCCGAAACCCACCTCACCAAGCGGGACGCGGGTCCCCGCATCTCACTCGGCGGCCAGGGGATCGTCGAGCGCCTGCTGACCGCTCGCTCTGAACGGCGCGTGCAGATCATCCAGGCCGTCATCGATCCCAGGGGCCGCGGCGAGTCTGAACTTTATGCCGTGGACTGCGACGTCGACGTGCTGCACGTAATCAAGGGGACCATCAAGCTCATCCTGACCAATGAGGAGTATGAGCTGGCCTCGGGCGACACTGTCACCTTTCCCGGCAGGGAGCCGCACACGTGGGTCAACCCCACGGACGAGCCCGTCGAGGTTCTCTGGGTGCTGGTTCCCGCCGCCAGCCGGTAGCTTTCCGGCCTGGGCCCGGACCGCCGTCCTGCCGGGGGTCCGGGTTTTTTCTTGCCCTGATTCCTGGTGCTTCTGTAAACAGTCGGTGCACATTGGGCAACTTCGAGTGTATGATGGCTGTCACAACCCACCCTCGATCCTCGAAGGAGAGGCGTTCCTTTGGAAGAGCTGCGCATCGAAGCCAACGGCAACCTTGGCCCCATCGATTCATCCCGTATTCCCCGCTACGCCGGGGCGGCGACCTATGCCCGGCTGCCGCGCCTGGACCAGGTGGCCAAGTCCGACATCACCGTGGTGGGCGTGCCCTTTGATTCCGGCGTCTCCTACCGGCCAGGTGCACGCTTCGGCGCCAACCACGTCCGTGAGGCCAGCCGGCTCCTCCGCCCGTACAACCCGGCCTGGGACGTCAGCCCCTTCGAGAACTGCCAGGTGGCCGACGCCGGCGACATGGCCGTAAACCCGTTCAACATCAATGAGGCCATCGAGACCATCCAGCAGAACGCCCTCGACCTGACGGCCACCGGCAGCAAGCTGCTCACCCTCGGCGGCGACCACACCATCGCGCTGCCGCTCCTGCGTGCCGCGGCCGAGCGTGCCGGCGGCCCCATCGCCATGCTGCACTTCGACGCCCACCTTGACACCTGGGACACCTACTTCGGTGCCGAGTACACCCACGGCACGCCGTTCCGCCGCGCCGTCGAGGAAGGCATCCTGGACACGGAGGCCATCAGCCACATCGGCACCCGCGGCCCGCTGTACGGCAAGAAGGATCTCGACGACGACCACCGCTTCGGGTTTGGCATTGTCACCTCCGCGGACGTGTACTACCAGGGCGTGCTGGAGACGGTGGCCAAGGTGCGCGACCGGATCGGAAACCGTCCCCTGTACATCTCCGTAGACATCGACGTTCTGGATCCTGCCCATGCGCCCGGAACCGGCACGCCCGAAGCAGGCGGCATCACCAGCCGGGAACTGCTGGAGATCATCCGCGGCTTCCGCGGCATGAACCTCGTCGGCGCCGACGTCGTTGAAGTTGCCCCGGCCTACGACCACGCCGAGATCACCGGCGTTGCCGCAAGCCACGTTGCCTACGAGCTCGTGACCCTCATGGCGGACAACACCGTGGCCGGCGACCGCTTCGGCGCGGAGACCGGCTACGCCGCCCAGGCACTGGGGCGGGAAGTACGGCGGCCGGCAGGGTTTGCGGCAGCGTCCCCGGCCCCGGCCGACAATGGCGCCGTCCGCGCTGCCGTGGGGGAGTACTCCCAGTGACCGGTGTCGGGCCGGCCGGTGTCCGCAACGGCGGGGACCTCGTCGTCGAAACCCTTGACGCGCTCGGCGCCAAGACGGTGTTCGGCATTCCCGGCCAGCACGCGCTGGGGCTCTTTGACGCCATGGGCCGCGGCAACCTGAAGTTCGTGTCCTCCCGGGTGGAGAACAACAGCGCCTTTGCCGCCGACGGCTACTCGCGCGCCACGGGGGAGGTGGGCGTGCTGTTCCTGTCCACCGGACCGGGCGCGCTGACGTCACTCGCCGGGTTGCAGGAAGCCTATGCCACGGGTGTGCCCATGGTGGTGGTTGCGAGCCAGATCCCTCTTGAGGGCCTGGGGGCACGCCGGAAGGGCATGCTGCACCAGCTGGATGACCAGAAGGCTTCGGCCGCGAACGTCACCAAGAGCCAGCGGCTGATCCAGCACGCCTCCGGCATCCCCTCCGCCATCCAGGATGCCTGGACCGAGGCGATCTCCTCGCCGCAGGGGCCGGTCTGGCTGGAGATCCCGCAGAATGTGCTGCTGGACCCCATCGTGGTGCCGCCCGTCGAGGATGCGCTGGCCGAAGCGGCGGACAACCCGCCGCGCGTCGAACTGGTCCGCGAAGCCGTGAAATGGCTGTCGGCGGCGGAGCGACCCGCCATCATCGCCGGCGGCGGAACCCGCCGGGGCCGGGCGGAGAAGTCGCTGCTCTCGATCGCGGAAAAGCTCCGGGCCCCCGTCATCTGCACGCCCGGCGGCAACGGTGCCTTCCCGTGGAACCATGAACTGTCGCTGCAGTCCTGGATCGAGGACCGGCACATGACAGACCTCCTCGAAGACGCCGACGTTCTGGTGGTAGTCGGCTCGTCGCTGGGCGAGGTCACCTCCAACTACTTCACCTTCGAACCGCGCGGCCGCATCATCCAGATCGACGCCGAACCGCGCGTCCTGGAGTCCAACCGGCCAGGCCTGGGGATCCGCGCCGACGCAGGCCAGGCGCTCGCGGCCCTCGACGCATCGCTGGCGGCACCCGCCGAGCCCAGGGCCGACTGGCACGGGACCTCGCCGGAGGACCTGGTGCGGGAATCACTGCGCAAGGTGAAGGAGCGGCTGGAATCGCAGGACCTGGCCAAGGAACTGAAGTTCATGGCCGACATCCGCGAGGCAGTTCCGGCGGACATGCAGACCTTCTGGGACATGACCATCTCGGCCTACTGGGGCTGGAGCTGCTGGGACGCCCGCGAGGGCCAGTTCCACTCCGCCCAGGGCGCCGGCGGCCTCGGCTACGGCTTTCCGGCGGCGATCGGCGGAGCCGTGGGCCTGGAAACTGTGGGCAGGTCCGCGGCCTCGGCCCGGGTGCTCGCGGTCTCCGGCGACGGCTCGGCCATGTACTCCATCGCCGAACTTGCCACGGCCAGGCAGCACAATGTGCCGGTCACCTGGCTCATTGTGGACGACGGCGGCTACGGCATCCTGCGCGAATACATGGTGGGCGCCTTCGGCAAGGCCACCGCCACCGAACTCGCCCGGCCGGATTTCGTGAAGCTCGCCGAATCGTTCGGCGTTCCTGCCACCCGTGTCCCGCCGGAAAACGTGGGGGACGCGCTCAAGGCGGCTTTCGCCACGGACGGCCCGAACGTCGTCGTGGTTGAAACCCTGCTCAAGATGTTCGCCCCCACGCACGTGGACAACTAACCCCTCCCGCCAAGCCCCGTTTTTCTAGCGCGAACTGGCAGCTAACGCCCGCAAATCTCGATTTTGAGGGCATCAGCTGCCAGTTCGCGCTTCTGCTTTTAAGCCGCCTCCCGATGCTTAGTTTCCCAAAGCAACCTTTTATTGCTATAGTTGCCCAAGGCAAGCAATAAGGGGTTTCTCATCATGGCAGTTGCGCCAAATACAGCAGCCGAACTCGTGCGCCAGATCTTCGACCTGCAGCGGGCGGTCCGGTGTGTGACCGTTTCCAACTCGCGCGGCATCGAAGCGGGAGTTGCCCTGCAGGGTGTCCTGCGGTTCGTGGGGGAGAAGGAATCGCGCGCCACGCACCTCGCTGCCCGGCTTGGCGTCAGCGCGCCGGTCCTCAGCCGGCACATCGCGGAACTTGAGGAACTCGGACTGGTGCACCGGCGGCCCGACCCCGACGACGGCCGGGCGCAGTTGGTGGCCCTCACCGACGCCGGGCGCGCAAAGCTGGCCGACATCGAGGAACACCGGGTGGCCACTCTCCAGGAATTCCTGCGGGACTGGAGCCAGCAGGACGCCGAGGAGACGGCGAAAGTACTCTCCAAACTCTCGGAATCCCTTCGGGAATCCGCCCGGGCAACGGCGGCCGGTCCCACCGCAACCACTACCAAACGCAAGGAGCACATCAATGGCTAGCCACGCCGCCGTCTCCGGGACGGCCACGTCACGCCCTGTTGCCCACACGCCTCAGGCGCCCATGACGCACCGGCAAATCATGGAGGCACTGACCGGTCTCCTCGCCGCTTTCTTCACCGCGATCCTCAGCAGCACCATCGTGGCCAACGCGCTGCCCACCATCATGTCCGAACTCAAGGGCACGCAGACGGACTTCGCGTGGGTCATCACGGCGGCGCTGCTGGCCAACGCGGCCACCACCCCAATCTGGGGCAAGCTCGCCGACCTGTTCGACAAGAAGGTCCTGGTCCAGCTCAGCATCGTGATCTTCGTGGCGGGGTCGGTGATGGCCGGTCTTTCGGAAAACATCCCTCTGCTGCTGACAGCCCGCGTTGTCCAAGGCATTGCCATGGGTGGCCTTACGGCGCTGGCCCAGGCGATCATCGGCTCCATGATCCCGCCGCGTGACCGGGGTAAGTACTCCGGCTACATGGGCGCGGTCATGGCCGTCGGCACGGCCGGCGGTCCGCTGCTGGGCGGCTTCATCGTCGACAGCCCGCTGGGCTGGCGGTGGACGTTCTTCGTCTGTGTGCCGCTCGCCGTCGTCGCCCTGATCCTGCTCCAGATCACCCTGAAGATCCAGCACGTCAAGCGGCCGGCCAAAATCGACTGGCTCGGCTCCATCCTCCTAACCACCGGCGTCAGCCTGCTCCTCATCTGGGTGTCGTTCGCCGGCAACCCCGACTACTACGACTGGTGGTCCTGGCAGTCGGCACTCATGGTGGGCGGCGGCGTCGTGCTCCTGGCACTGCTGGTGGTGGTCGAATCCAAGGTTGAACAGCCCATCATTCCGCTGAAGATCATCTCCGAGCGCACCACCGCCCTGGCCATCTGGGCCTCCGTGGCAGTGGGCGTGGCGATGTTCGGCTCCTCGACCTTCCTGGGCCAGTACTTCCAGGTGGCACGCGGCGCTACGCCTACCGAGGCAGGCCTGCTGACCCTGCCCATGATCGCCGGCAACCTGATCGGCTCCGTGCTGTCCGGCCAGCTCATCAGCCGGACCGGCAAGTGGAAGCGTTACCTGATCGCCGGTTCCGTGCTGCTGATCGGCGGGCTGGGCCTGGCCGGCACCATGGACCACACCACTGAATTGTGGCTGTCGGGCGTATTCACCGCGGTCCTGGGCCTCGGGCTGGGCATGCTGATGCAGAACCTCGTCCTCGCTGTGCAGAACACCGTCAGCGCCAGCGACATCGGGACGGCCAGCGCGTCCGTGGCCTTCTTCCGCTCCGTCGGCGGTGCAATCGGCGTGTCCGTGCTGGGCGCGGTCATGAGCAACCGGGTCAAGGAGCTGGCCACGCAGGGACTCGCCGATGCCGGAATCAAGGCCGGCTCGGGCGCGTCCGGTGCCAGCCTCGACCTCGCCGACATGCCTGCCCCGATCCGGGACATCATGCGGGCCGCCTACGGCGATGCCACAGCCGAGATCTTCCTCATCGCCGGCGCCATCGCGGTGGTTGCCCTGATCGCCGTGCTCCTGATCAAGGAACAGCCGCTGCGCCGGACCGTGGATATCCGCCCTGAGGCCGCTGCGGATGCTGCTGCCGATTCCGCGGAGGAGCGCGCCGCGGAGTATTCCGACGACGACCTTGACCGGGAGTTCGCGGAAGTGCTGACCCGCCAGCTGGCCGACGACGCCACGTCCCCGTCCTACCCGGCCCGGCAGCGGACACCGGAACCCGCTCTGCCCATGAACGAACCGCCGGCCCGTGCCCGAACCATGCTCGCGGAAATGCACAACCGGCCGGCGGACCTGCTGCCGCTCATCCAGGAGACGCAGGGGCTTCTCGCGGAGCAGCAGGTCCAGCTGGCCAAGGCCCTGAACGCCGTCGCAGGGCAGGCCGAGCAGCAACGCCTTATCGCGCAGGAGCAGGCCCGGGTGAGCGAGGAACTGAAGGCGCTGAGCCGGCGGCTGGCCAAGGAGCGGAAGCTCCAGAGCGCCGCCGCGCACTACATCGCCTCCCACGGCAAACACCGCGGCGAATAACCGCGGCGAACAGCCCATAGCGCGGACGGCAATAGCGCGAACGTACACCTGTGGCCCCTGGAAACCGCTTCCTTGGGGCCACAAGTGTACGTTCGCGCTGGATGTGGGTTTCTGTTCCGGCGTCGTCCGCTGGGATGATCTTCGTCCGGGACGTTTCACCCGGGCAACAGATTTCGTAGAGTTGGAAGGCTTTGGCTGTCAGACCCGTCTGCTACTACTTCTCCTAACTCATTCGCGCTCTCCCGAAGGATCCGTGAGCATGCTCGTCACCCTGATACGGCGTTATTCCAGACCGTATTTGCCGTACATCCTGGCTGTCATCGCGTTCCAGCTGGCATCCACCATCGCGGCACTGTACCTGCCCAGCCTCAATGCCCAGATCATTGACGAGGGCGTCTCCCGCGGCGACACCGACTTCATCTGGCGTACCGGGGCGGTCATGCTCCTCGTGGCCTTCCTCCAGGTGGGCACGGCCATCGCCGGCGTCTACTTCGGGTCGAAGACCGCCATGGCCGTGGGCCGGGACATCCGCCGCGGCGTTTTCCGCAAGGTGACCAGCTTCTCGGCCAAGGACGTCAACGCGTTCGGCGCTCCCACCCTGATCACCCGCGGCACGAACGATGTCCAGCAGGTCCAGATGCTGGTGCTGATGGGCCTGAACTTCATGGTGTCCACGCCCATCATGTGCATCGGCGGCATCATCATGGCACTCCGCGAGGACATCAACCTCTCGTGGCTGGTCTGGGTTTCGGTCCCGGTCCTCTTTGCCGTGGTGGGCTATCTCGTAGTGCGCCTGATGCCGCTGTTCCGCTCCATGCAGAAGAAGATCGACCGCATCAATGAGGTCCTGCGCGAGCAGATCATCGGCATCCGCGTGGTCCGGGCCTTCGTCCGTGAACCCTACGAAACCGAGCGGTTCGGCCAGGCCAACAAGGAACTGACGGATGTCTCGCTGAAGATCGGTGCGCTGTTCGTCCTGATGTTTCCTGCCATCGGCATGATCCTGCACCTGTCCACCGCAGCCGTGCTCTGGTTCGGCGGCCAGCGGGTGGACTCCGGCGACATGCAAATCGGTTCCCTGACGGCCTTCCTGCAGTACCTGCTCCAGATCCTGATGGCCGTGATGATGGGCACCTTCATGGCCATGATGATCCCGCGGGCGTCCGTCTGCGCGGACCGCATCGGCGAGGTGCTCGACGTAGAACCCTCGATCCACGATCCCCGGCAGCCGGTGGCGCCGGGACAGCTGGAAGGAGTGGTGGAGTACCGCAATGTCACCTTCGCCTACCCCGGAGCCGAGGCGCCGGTCCTGAGCAACATCAGCTTCACCGCCCGGCCGGGGGAGACCGTGGCCATCATCGGCTCCACGGGTGCCGGCAAGACGTCCCTGCTGTCGCTGCTGCCGCGGCTCTACGACGTCGCCGACGGCGAAGTGCTCCTCGACGGCGTCCCCGTCAGCCAGCTGGCCCGGGACGAAATCACCAGGCGCATTGCCCTCGTACCGCAGCGGCCGTACCTGTTCTCCGGAACTATCGAGCACAACCTCCGCTTCGGCAAGCCTGAAGCCACCGACGACGAGCTCTGGGTCGCCCTGCGCGTCGCCCAGGGCGACGGTTTCGTGAAGGCAAAGAAAAACGGGCTCGCGTCCCGCATCGCCCAGGGCGGCACCAACGTGTCCGGCGGCCAGCGCCAGCGGCTGTGCATTGCACGCGCCCTGGTGACCCGGCCCAAGGTCTACCTGTTCGACGACTCCTTCTCTGCCCTGGACGTCGCCACCGACGCCCGGCTGCGTGCCGCGCTTAAGCGCAGCACCGCGGACGCCACTGTCATCATCGTCGCCCAGCGCATCTCCACCATCACGGAAGCGGACCAGATCCTGGTGCTGGACAACGGCAGGATCGTGGACCGGGGAACGCACGAGGAACTCCTCGAAACCTCGCCCACCTACCAGGAAATTGTTGAGTCCCAGCTGAGCGTGGAGGAAGTGGCATGAGCGCCGACAAGAAGGGCAGGGGTCCGGCGGAAAGGTCCACGAAGGCAGCCCAGCAGGCAGCCGTTCTCCAGGACGATGACTTCGTCGAGGAGGAGTACACGCCGGGCGAGGCCGACGGCGGGATGTTTGGCGCGATGCCGGCCAAAAAGGCCCAGAATTTCTGGCCGTCGGCCAAGCGCCTCATGGGACTGCTGAAGCCGGAAGCGGCCGGCATTTATGTCGTCGTCGGCATGGTGATCGTCTCGGTGATCCTCAACGTCATCGCCCCCAAGGTGCTGGGCCAGGCCATGGACGTCATCTTCGGCGGCGTCGTCGGCAAGCAGCTGCCCGCCGGCGTCAGCAAGGATCAGTTCGTTGAGGGGCTGCGCTCCCAGGGCCAAAGCAACTTCGCCGACATGGTCTCCCGGATGGAGCTCGTGCCCGGAACCGGCATCGACTTCCAGAAGCTCACCGTCCTGATTTCGGCCGTGCTGCTGATGTACTTCGTGGCCAACATCTTCCTCTGGCTGCAGGGCTACATCCTCAACAGGATCGTCATGAAGGTGATCCGGCAGCTGCGCGACGACACCGAAAAGAAGCTCAACCGGCTGCCGCTGAACTACTTCGACACCCGCCAGCGCGGCGACGTGCTCTCCCGGGTGACCAACGACGTCGACAATGTCCAGCAGGCGCTGCAGCAGGCGTTCGCCCAGCTGATCAGCTCGGTGCTGACAGTGCTCGGCATCGTCATCATGATGTTCATCGTCTCGTGGCAGCTGGCCCTGATCGCCCTCGTCGCACTCCCGCTGTCCGGCGCCGCGGCCGGCGTCATCGGCGCGCGGAGCCAGAAGCTGTTCGCCGCGCAGTGGAAGAACACCGGTGAGCTGAACGGACAGATCGAGGAGTCCTTCTCGGGCCATGACCTGGTGCGCGTCTTCGGCCGCGAAGCCGACATGCTGGAGCGGTTCGAGGAGCGCAACGAGGCCCTGTATAAGGCCAGCTTCGGCGCGCAGTTCGTCTCCGGCATCATCTTCCCCGTGATGCAGTTCGTCTCCTACCTCAGCTACGTCGGCATCGCGGTGGTGGGCGGCCTGCGGGTGGCCTCCGGCAGCATGAGCCTGGGCGACGCCACGGCCTTCATCCAGTACTCCCGCGAGTTCACCCAGCCGCTGGGGCAGATGGCGGGCATGGCCAACATGCTGCAGTCGGGTGTGGCATCGGCCGAGCGCGTGTTCGAGTTCCTGGACGCCGATGAGCAGGACGCAGAGACCGCCACGCAGCACCTGCCGGCCAAGACGGACGGCCATGTGGAGTTCCAAAACGTCACGTTCAGCTACACACCGGACAAGCCGCTGATCGAAAACCTGTCCTTCACCGCGCAGCCGGGCCACACCGTGGCGATCGTCGGCCCCACCGGCGCAGGCAAGACCACGCTCGTGAACCTGGTCATGCGCTTCTATGAGCTCAACTCCGGTGCCATCACACTCGACGGCGTGGACGTGACCCGGCTGAGCCGCGCCGAGCTGCGCTCCAAGGTGGGCATGGTGCTGCAGGACGCCTGGCTGTTCGGCGGATCCATCTACGACAACATCCGGTACGGCAACCTGGAGGCCACCGAGGACCAGATCATGGCGGCGGCCAAGGCCACGTTCGTGGACCGCTTTGTCCGTGCGCTGCCCGACGGCTACAGCACCGTCATTGACGAAGAGGGCAACAACGTCAGCGCCGGCGAGAAGCAGCTCATCACCATCGCCCGCGCCTTCGTGGCCAACCCGTCCCTGCTCATCCTGGACGAGGCCACCAGTTCCGTGGACACCCGCACGGAACTCCTGGTGCAGAAGGCCATGGCCGCGCTGCGCACGGACCGGACCAGCTTCGTCATCGCGCACCGGCTGTCGACAATCCGAGACGCCGACACCATCCTGGTCATGGAGAACGGCCAGATCGTGGAACAGGGGAACCACCAGAGCCTCCTCGCCGCGGGAGGCGCTTACCACCGGCTGTACATGTCGCAGTTCGCCGGCGCCGATGCCGGGGAAACCCCGGTGGACGATTCGACGGCGGTGCGGAGCTGAGCGCGCACACCCC
The DNA here is from genome assembly GCF_042668165.1 of Arthrobacter sp. NPDC057388. Taxonomy (NCBI): domain Bacteria; kingdom Bacillati; phylum Actinomycetota; class Actinomycetes; order Micrococcales; family Micrococcaceae; genus Arthrobacter; species Arthrobacter sp. NPDC057388. The sequence continues at coordinate 28,947 of NZ_JBHVBL010000009.1, read as the reverse complement.
GGAAGGCAGGCCGGCCTCCGGCCGCATCGAGGTGCTCGTACCGATGCGCTGGGGGGACATGGACGCCTACGGGCACATCAACAACGTGCAGATCGTCCGCATGCTGGAGGAGGCCCGCATCGCCGCCTTCGGCCCGCCCGCAGGTGCAGGTCTTCCCGGGATCGACCCCCACGTGTCACTGTTCAATGACGTTCCTAAAGGCACCATGGCGCTCGTGGTGGACCACCGGATCCGCTACGTGAAGACCCTCGAGTACCGCAACGTTCCGGCGGCGGTCCAGGTGTGGGTGGGCGCGGTGAAGGGCGCGAGCTTCGACATTCACTACCTTGTGCAGGACCCCGTTACTGGCGACGATTGTGTGAAGGCCTCAAGCCATTTGGCCTTCGTCGATGAAGCCACCGGAAGGGTTCTGCGGCTGACGCCGGAACAGAAGCAGCTGCTGGAGCCCTTCATTGAGCGCAAGGAGCATTGACCGTGGGAAAGCGGAACCTGGGAAAGAAAAACATGGCATGGAAGAAGAAGTCCTGGAAGGAGCTTCCCCCTGCTGCCCGCATCGGCACCATCGTCATCGGAGCCGCGCAGCTCGCCTACCTCACGGCAGCCCAGCGCGACCTTTCACGCAGGCCGGCCGAGCAGATCCGCGGCTCCAAGACGTTCTGGCGGCTGGCAACCCTCATCAATTTCATCGGCCCGAGCTGCTATTTCGCCTTCGGCAGGAAGCGGCTGCCCGCTGCTACCCGGAAGTAACCTTACCTTCGGACATGGTGCTGGCGTTCAGGTTAAGCCTGTAAATTTGAACGCATGACCCCCGCCCCAAAGCCTGCCATGCACCGCGCCCTCGGAGTCTCCAAAGAGATCGAGGACGCCGCGTGGTTCGTGCTCGGTGCCGGTCTGCAGGGCAGGCCGTCTGCTCTCGATGGCCGCACGCAGACGTGGACGGCGGAGGCCGCGGCGGAACTGCTGGAGCGGCTTGAGCGGGGAGTAGCCGACGCCAAGGCGCCCATGATGACCAACCTGCGCCACAACCTCGCGGACGCGTCTCCCTCGGCGAAGCAGCTGGCCGTGGAACTCCTTTTCCTGCAGTCACTGCCGCTGGCGCACGAGGTCAAGTCGCTCAAGGTCAAGCGGGCCCGCGTCGCCGAGGCCGCCTCCTGGCTGGAGCCGCCGCTGGAGCTGCCGGACGAGCTGTACCGGGGCATGACGGACCACGGCGTTATCCGTGACCGGACTGCGGAGTTCAACTGGACCATATGGGACCACCTGAAATGGCTGTGCCGCTTCGTGCACCACGTCGACGGGCAGTCCACCGCCGTCATCGGCCAGGCACTGAAGGATCCGCTGGCCTTTCACAAGCTGGCGGCGGGCACCCCCGAGGACCAGCCGGCCATCCGGCGCAGCATCGAGTACCTCGCCTGGCCCAGTTACTTCGAACCGGTGGTGGCGGACATCGAACGCCAGGAGATCAGGGACGCCTTCGCCTCCCTCGTCGGCGGCGCGAAGGGGGACAGCGAGGAGGAGATCACCGCTGACATCCGCCGCATCCGCCTGCACCTGGACGAGCAGGCCGGCCAGCGCATCGACTGGTACTCACGGCAGCTGGTGAGCCAGTGGCGCAAGGTCGGGGACCCCGGCCGCCGGGCCTGGCTGCTGCGCACCCACCACGACAACGCCGAGCTCCTGGCCGCCTGGCATGCAGAGGAGAAGGTGACGCTCGACGTCGAACACCTCCGCCTGCTTGACCCCGGCGTAACGGCGGGGCTGGTGCAGCACGCCGTGGACGAGGACTACAAGCACCTCGGCTACGTGGAGCGGGAGGACACCAAGACCGCTGTTTTCGCCTTCCTGACCGTGATGAAACCGGGCGACCTCGTGCTGTACCAGAGCGCCGGCGTCGTCCGGATCGGCGTCGTGCTCGGGGAGCCGGACCACAACGGCGACAACCGGCGGATGCGGCGCAAGGTGCGCTGGTTCGACGAAGCCCACGCAACCACCGACCTGCCGCGGCACATCCAGCGCCAACTGGCCAGCTCGGGCATCGTCGTCGATGTCACCCGGGTGGTCCAGGCTGTGCAGGCGCTGCTGCCCGCCGAAGCGGAAACCGAGCCCGACGCCGAGGCGTCACCGGCCACGGTAGCCCTCCCCGTGCTGGGCGGATTCCGTCCCATCACCCGGCAGTTTGCGGACTCACTGCACATGGAGGCGGAGCCGCTGCAGGAGATCGCCGACCTTCTCGAGGAGAACCGGCAGCTGGTCCTGTACGGTCCGCCGGGGACCGGCAAAACCTACCTTGCCAAGCATCTGGCCGCCGAACTGGCCCAGGACAGCACCGATGAACGCGTGAAGCTCGTCCAGTTCCACCCGTCCTATGCCTACGAGGACTTCTTCGAGGGGTACCGGCCGGATAAGACGGACGAGGGCCAGGTTTCCTTCAAGCTCGTGGCCGGCCCGCTGCGCCGGCTCGCGGAGGAGGCTGCCAAGCCCGGCAACGAGTCGAAGCCGTACTTCCTCATCATCGATGAGATGAACCGCGCGAACCTGGCGAAGGTGTTCGGCGAGCTGTACTTCCTGCTGGAATACCGCGACGACCGGATCTACCTGCAGTACAGCCCCAACGAGCCGTTCACGCTGCCGGACAACCTCTACATCATCGGCACCATGAACACGGCGGACCGCTCCATCGCCATGATGGACGCCGCGATCCGCCGCCGCTTCGCGTTCATCGAACTGCACCCGCAGACCGAGCCGGTGAAGGGATCGCTGCTGCGGTTCCTCGAGGCCCGGCAGCTGGACACCACTCCCGCGCTGCTGCTCGATGCCCTCAACCAGGCCATTGACGAGTGGGACCGCGACCTCATGATCGGGCCGTCCTACTTCATGAAGAAGGCCGCGCAGACGCCCGCGGGCCTGCGCCGGATCTGGAAGTACGAGCTCATGCCGCTGCTGGAGGAGCACTACCACGGGCAGCTGAACCGGGCCCAGCTCGAGGAACGCTTCGGCCTGGACCAACTGCTGGGACGCCTTGCGGCTCGCTAGCCCCGCCGGTTTCGGTGCCCCTGCCGCTTTCCCGAAGGCCGGTGGTTTCCCGACGGCGGGTGGTTTCCCGGCGGCGGATGCCGGCTCCGCTGCCCGCGGCAGCCGCGGTGCCGTCCCGGCCAGGCGGCACATCGTCCTGGACGAGCTCTCCGGCGGCACCGTGGAGAAGCTCGACCCGGACAGTGCCGCCTACCTGAACTCCAGCGGCCTGGCCAAGGCAACGCCGATGGGCATGGGGCTCTTCCGGATCGAGCCTGTCGGCAAGGTGGGCTCGGTACGCACTCCGCAGGTGCAGCTCGACGTGCGGCCCAAGGACCGGCTGGGGCTGAGCCGGCTGCTCTTCCTGCTGAGTTACGCCGGTGACCAGGGCTTCCGCGACGATACCGTGGCAGCGGACGAGGACGCCGAGCTCTGGAGCGCACTGGCGGCGTCGCTGGCGCAACTCGCCGAACGCGCACTCCAGCGGGGCGTCCTGCAGGGCTACGTCACCGTCGACGACTCGCTCCGCACGGTTAAGGGCCGCATCCGCATCTCGGACCAGATATCCCGCCGGCCGGGAATGCTGGTGCCGCTGGAAGTGTCCTACGACGAGTTCACCGAGGACATCCCGGAAAACCGCATCCTGCGCGCCGCGCTGGACCGCATGTCCCGCGTTCCGGGAGTTCGCCCGGACGTCCTCAGCCGCCTGCGGCAACTGAAGGGAAAGCTCGACGACGTCACCCGCCTGCACGCCGGCGCTCCACTTCCGTCGTGGCGGGCCAGCCGGATGAACCTCCGCTATCATCCGGCGCTGCGGCTGTCCGAGGTGATCCTCCGCAATGCTTCGGCAGAAGCGGGCGAGGGCAAGCAGCAGACGGCCGCGTTCGTCGTCGACATGGCCAAGGTTTTCGAGGATTTCGTCGGTGCGGCACTCCGCCGGGCCATGGGCGCCTTTCCCGGCGAGATGAGGCTGCAGTACAACGCATTGCTGAACGAGGCGGTCCGGGACTCCGACCGGCTGACCGTGAACCCGGACGCCGTGCACCTGCTGGGCGGCCGGCCGGTGGTGGTATACGACGCCCAATACCGCGCGGGCAGCGACCAGGGTGCGTCGCTTTCAGCGGACCATTTCCAGATGCTGGCCTACTGCACGGCCTTGCGCGTGCCCACGGCATGGCTGATCTACGCCGGAGCGGGTGAAGTGAAGCTGCGGCGGATCCTCAACACTGACATCGACATCGTTGAGTTCCCGCTGGATCTTTCCCGGCCGCCGTCGGAGATTCTCGCAGCGGTTGCGGACCTTGCCCAGCAGTCCTGGGGAGAAGTTGTCCGCCAGGCGGCCCTTGGCCGTTAGTCCCGCGGCTCCTGCGGCTCACCCTTCGGTTCGGAACCGTGAAGCTCGTCTGGATCCAGCCCGGAACCGTGCAGGGAGACCAAGTGCTCCAGGAGGGCCTTCTCCGGGGATCCAGCATTATGCGCAAGACAACTCCGGAGCTGGCTTCGGGCGCTGGCGCACGCCGGATCGGTGTCCTCGAGGACGGAGGCGATGATGCTGAGGACTTGCCCCCGCAACGAGTCGGTTTGGGGACAGCGAACGTCAGTGTCTGATACGGGAGGGCGTTCCGGAGACCTACAGTCTGGCGAGTCGGCGGGCGGCTGGGCCACTTGGAAGTCAGCCGGATGGAAGTAAGCGTCGGAATGGAGGAAGTTGTGGGCATCCCACCGGAGATAGTCTGCCATGCTGACCGTTCAACTTTCGGGTACACCCCATTGCGGGGCAGCCGCCGGCAGGTCCGTTTGCATAGGCGCCTGCAACTGTAGGCCATGCACTCAAACAGGAACAGACATAGCACCCGAAAGCTGCACTGACTTAAGAGAAGAATATCCCAAGACAGACAAGTCTGTCTTGCCATTGGGGATACAATATCTCTAGTGGCAGAGGTACCCAGCTCCAAGCCGTGGAGCGCCGGGGGAGTACCTCCCGGAGCGCTTCAGGCTGGACCGCAGCCAGCCGCCATGCCAGGTTTCCCGCTCCCAGCGGGAGGCCGGACGTTTGGCGAGGAGATTGCGGCGTCCGGTGCTGCCGGAATGCGCGAACGGATCGTTGACGCCGCCTACGACCTCTTCGCCAGCCGCGGAATCCGCGACGTGGGCGTCAATGAACTCATCAGCAGCTCGGGCGTCGCAAAAGCCACGTTCTACCGCCACTTCGCGTCCAAGGACGAACTCGTGCTGGCGTTCCTTGAGAAGCGAGACCAGGTCTGGACGATGAACGCGATCATGGGGGAGGCCCGTCGCAGGGCGGACACCCCCGAGCAGCAGCTGCTCGCCATCTTCGACGTCTTTACCGACTGGTTCCACCGCACGGACTATGAAGCCTGCTCATTCATTAACGTGCTGCTGGAGATGGGTGCTTCACACCCGCTGCGACGGGCCAGCATTGATTACCTCGCCAAGATCCGGGGCCACGTGAAGCAGCTCGCGGACGAGGCAGGGCTGCAGCGGACCGACGATTTTTCCCGGTCCTGGCACATCCTCATGAAGGGCTCGATCATCTCCGCCGCAGAGGGTGACCTTGAAGCGGCCCACCGCGCCAGCCGGCTGGCCCGATGGCTAATTGAGGACCACCGGGCATAGGCACTCTTGGTTGGGCACACCCTGAGACGCCGGGTCCAGGACTCAGTTCTGCACCGGCACGGCAAACGTAAACGTGGTGCCTTTCCCCACTTCGCTGGCGAGCGAGACGCGGCCGCCGTGGGCTTCCACGATCGCTTTACTGATGGACAGCCCGAGGCCGACCCCGGGAATCGTTGAATTGCGCACGGCTGCCGACCGGAAGAACTTGGCGAAAACTTCCTCCTGGTCCTGCTGGCTCATGCCCATGCCCGTATCGCTCACGCTGCAGACCATATGGCCGTCCTCGGACCGCAGCGCCACCACCACGTCGCCGCCGTCGGGAGAGTACTTGATGGCGTTCGAGACGAGGTTGTCCAGCACCTGCGAGATGCGCGCGGCATCGATGTGGGCCTCCAGCCTGTCCGGTGCGTCGGCCCGCAGCCGGATGCCGGATTCCGCGGCGCGTGGCAGGGCGGCGGTGACGCTGGTCCGGACCAGCTCGGCTACGTTCACTGCTTCCGGGGTAACGAGCAGTTGGCCGTTGCGGCTGGACAGCAGGTCCGAGACCAGCGTGAGAAGCCGTTCCGAGTTCCGCCGGATGATTTCCAGGGGGCCGCGCTGGGAGTCGGTGAGGTCGTCGTCGTCATCCAACAGAAGCTCCACGTACCCAAGAATCGAGGTGAGCGGAGTACGGAATTCGTGCGAGACATTGGAGACGAAGTCGTCCTTGGCGGCCAGCGCGTTGACCAGCTCGGTGACGTCGCTGAACACTATGACGGACCCGGCGAAATTGCCGTCCTGGTCCTGCATGGGCCTCGCGCTGGTGGAAATCGCGCGCTGTTCGGCGCCCGCCCCGAGCCACACCAGGTAGTCGGTGAACTCCTCGCCGAGGACCGCCCGCCGGACGGGCCGCTGATCGGTCGGCACCAGCGTGGTCCGGTCCGCAGCGAACACCAGCAGCTGGGATTCGTTGGGATCGTCGATGGTTGGCGGCGTTGCCAGCTGGTGATGCTGGCGCTGCTTGCGGTTCATCAGGATGTCATGGCCCTCGGCATCGACGGCGAGGACGCCCAGGTGCACCGTGTCCAGGACTGTGTTCAGCAGCCGTTCCTGACGCTTGCTGCCGGTCAGCACGCCGCGGAGCTGCGAGTCCTTTTCCTCCAGGTCACGCTGTTGCTCCTCGAGGTCACGCTGCTGCCGGACCATGCTGAGCGTCATGACGGACACAGTGACGCCGATGCCCAGCATCATGACCGGAATCAGGAGCGAGCGGGCCAGGTCCTGGCCGGACAGTTCGCCACGGAGAAACAGCGGCACCCAGATGATTCCCAGAGGGCCGAGGAAGGACAGTGCCACGGCGGTCCTGGGGAACAGCCCGGAGGCGCACAGCCAGATAACCGGAAAAACCGCCATGAGGCTGAGGCCCGTGAGGCTGTCCTGGCCGCCTTCCCTGCCGAGGCTGATGGAGACCATATCCAGGAGCGGCATGACCAGGAAGGAGGGGTAGGGCAGCCGGTGCCAAGGAACGGCGTAACAGAGGATCAGTATTACTGCCTGTGACACCAGAAAACTCATGAACAGAGGATTCGAAAGCGTTTCGGGGAAGAACGCCAGAATCAGAAAAGCTGTGATTCCTGCCGTCACGGACAGCGGCATTTGGCTCAGCAGCACCCTGCCCCGCAAGGAATACTCATGGAAGGGTCGCCGGAAGAGCAGGATCCGTCCGGAGGGATCTTTCCAGGCGATACTGCTCATGGGCGATGGTCCAGCTGGACAGGGCGTGAGAAACGCATAGGAGCAGGATATCCGCCGGGAGCTATACTGCAGACGGGATGTAGCGTGCTGAGGGGGCTGCAATGGGTGATACACGCGTTGGACTGGTCATCGAGGATGACCACGATATCCGCGAATTGGTGCGCGTTGTTTTGACGCAGGCCGGCTTTGAGGTGCGCGCCGCGAGCAGCGGTGCAGAAGGCGTTCTTGCCGCGAAGGAACTTGACCCGGCGGTCATCACGCTCGACCTCGGCCTGCCGGACATCGACGGCTTCGAAGTTGCCCGGCAGATCCGCCAGTTCTCTGACGCTTACATCGTCATGCTCACTGCCCGTGCCGAAGAGCTGGACACCCTGATCGGACTTGAGTCGGGCGCCGACGACTACCTCACCAAGCCGTTCCGCCCGCGTGAGCTGCGTGCCCGCGTTGCGGCCATGATGCGGCGTCCGCGTTCGACGCCGGATGTCGCCGAAGAGGGCAGCTCACCTGCCGCCGCAGCCAACGAGGGCCGCAAGTACTCCCACAACGGCCTCGACCTGAGTTACGAATCCCGGACCGTTGCCGTCGACGGCCAGGAACTGAGCCTGACGCGCACCGAGTTCGACCTGCTGCACGCCCTGCTCGAGGCGGGCCGCATGGTCCGCACCAAAGCTGATCTGGTGCGCCGGCTGCGGGACGAACCGTACGACGTCGGAAGTTACATCAGCGAGGCGGACGAGCGGTCCGTGGAAGTGCACATGGGGAATCTGCGGAAGAAGCTCGGCGATTCCGCACAAAACCCCCGCTGGCTGCAAACCGTCCGCGGCGTGGGCTACCGGCTGGCTCCTGCCGAGAACTGAGCCGCGCCCTCGCCCGGGGTCAGCCCGCAGCGAGGAACAACTCCAGCTGTTTCTCCACGGCGGAGAGATCCTTGAGCTCGCATTCCCAGACGGTGAGCACGTCCCAGCCGTCGTTCTCGAGCTGAAGGCGTTGGTTGGCGTCGCGGTCCCGGGTGCGCGTGCGTTTGGTTTCCCAGAATTCAGCGTTGGCCTTGGGGGAGTGCTGGCCCACCTTGCAGTCGTGGAAGTGCCAGAAGCAGCCGTTGATGAAGATAACCTTGCGCCGGCCGGCGAAGACGAGATCGGGGTTGCCGGGCAGCTTGATCCCGCCCGAGGCGCCGTGCAGCCGGTACCGGTAGCCCTTCGCGTGCAGGAGGCGGCGCACGAGCAGTTCGGGCTTGGTGTTCTTGCCCCGGATCCGGGACATGTTCCAGCTGCGCTGCTCAGGTGTCAGCCGGTCCGCCATGCTTTCAGTCTAGGCCGGCAGCCCGGCTAGAAATCGCGCTCCGGCTGTTCACCGAACTGGAAATGCCGGCCGCTGACTGAGCCGGGATCGATCTCGACATAGAAGTCTTTCAGTGTGGGCACCCAGGAGGCGAGCCCCAGCTCCTCGGCTTCGGCAATCTCCGCTGATTTGCTCAGCACGCGGGCCGTTCCCCGCAGCACCACCGACCATGCCTGGTCCGACATGATGCCGTCGGTTTCGAACAGGACCCTGTCGTTGATGGTCACCTGGGCGAGCTTGTTGCCCGGCGCAGTTCGGAAGTACAGCTTCCTGCGGCTGGTCACGTAATTGACCGGGAAGATATCCGGCTCGCCCGCCACGGTGACCACGAGCCTGCCGTGCCTTGTGTTCTCCAGAAGCTGCCAGCACTGCTCTTCATCGAGGATCAGGATGGGGTCGCCGTCGGCGTGGTTAAACATCATGTGCTCCATTCTTCTACAGCGCGTAGAAAAATGACCAGGGGTATGGACAGATCATCCCAGCAACGGCGGTGCTGCGCCATGGGTTCTGCCTCATTGGTTCAGCTTGTCCGAACTCAAGGGTAAGGAGGCTGAGGCGGCGAAGTGGCTGTGGATAACTTTGAGCCGAAAAGTGTGACCTCGGTTACCCTTTAACCACTGTTCGGACACAGATGTCTTGGAACCTATCCGGGGGGATTAGCGCATGACTTCTCGTACCTGCATTTCTGAACGTCTCCGCCTGCCCGCGTTTTCCGCCGTTGCTGTGTCCGTCCTTGCTCTGGCCGGTTGCAGTGGCGGAGGCGACCCTCAGGCCGGACCGACTGCCTCGGTTGTCGCCTCGCCAATCCAATCCGTTTCCGATTCGGCCTCTGCCACGCCCAGTGGCACTCCGACGCCCAAACCAAAGCCCGTGTACAAGCCGGCCGATGCTAAGGGCCGGGCGCAAAATGTGCCGGTGCCGGTCAAACCGGCTGTGGCTGACAAGAACACAAAGGAAGGGCTTGAGGCATTTACGAAGTACTGGTTCGCACTGCTGAATTACGGCTATGAGACGGGTGATCTCACGTCGTGGTCCGAGCTGACAGCGAACGCCTGCGTCTTCTGTTCCAACGTGAAAACGAGCGTCTCGGTTGGGTACAGAGATGGACGTTGGCAGGTAGGCGGGCGGCTTAAGACCCCGTCTATTCGATCGAGTTTCAAGCCCAATTCCGCAAGCCAGCAGGTAGTTGTGCAGGTTATTCAAGAAGTCACAAAGTACTACAAGGCCGACAAGACTGTGGGACGTAGCCCCGAGCCGGGAACAAATACGGCAGTGGTCGTAATTGCTGTCCATGCGAAGGGTAAGTGGGCCGTCTCTGACATGCACCTTGTCAGGTAAGACGAGTCATGAACAGGACAACGCTTGGGTCGGTTCTTCTGGCCATAGCGATCTTTGCCTGGCCTCCGCAAGTAAGCGATGCGTCCGCCGGGGACGACGATTATGGCGGCTCGTCTGGGTTTGAAGAGTCGGGAATCACAGCGGACGTTTGGATCCGAGATGAGGACACGAATGAATTTCTACCCGCCCCGCCGGGTTATGTCAGTACCGACCCGAACCAGTACAACGCCTTTCCCCAGTGCCAAGTGGACGACGGCAACTTAGCCATAGATTGCTTGGCAAAGCAGCGGGTGTGCCCTCCCAGGGCCGACGGGAAACCCGGGATTCCCGTCATCTGGAAGGTTGCGCCCAGGGAGATTGCGAATCCGACGTGGACGGACTGGACAGGCAACGGTGGCGGTCCGACGTGCCTCTATGACAGGAATCCCGAAGACCTGCTTCCGCGAATCGCCGCCCGTATACAAAGGGCATTCGACGATCTACCTGTGGCTCCGGGAAAGCTAACCACGCAACCCAGCCCGCACACCCTTCGCGGCGCAGAAACCAACTTCTACGCCGAGGCCACAGAGCAGTCCTTCGACATCACAATATTGGCGCAACGCATCCATATCATCGCCAAGCCTGTCCAGTACCGTTGGGACTTTGGTGACGGAGCATCGCTTGGCCCGACGACCACAACCGGCGGCCCACTTCCGCAGGCCCGTTGGGGTGAGAAGACCCGGACCAGCCATGCTTACGGCGCCACCGGCGACTTCAGCGTTGTCCTCACCACGTACTTCCAGGGAACCTACTCTGTAAATGGCGGACCGGGTCTCCCGATTCCAAACCAAGGACAGTTCAGTTCGCCGCCCCAGACCGTGAGTGTATGGCGTTCAGTCACCCGCAACTACGCAGACGATTGCAACGCCAACCCGCGTGGTGAAGGATGCCCGGGTTCGTGAACAACGAAGAGGGGCGTTAGGCGTCGTTCGCCGCCGGGCGATCAGGACATATGAACTGCACCACACCCGGAATAGTTGCAGACGCGTGGCAGTTGCAGCTGGTGAACCTGATGCATTCTGAAAGGAACTCCGCATGCTGTTTTCCCCGCTGACTCTCGGCGAGTACGAGCTCTCCAACCGCCTCGTCATGGCACCGCTGACCCGCGTTCGCACGGGCAAGGAAGGCGTACCCGGACCGCTCGTGGTGGAGCACTACCGCCAGCGCGCGTCGCTCGGCCTCATCGTCAGCGAGGGAACCTATCCCAGCCCCGCGGGCCGCTCGTACCCCGGACAGCCGGGGCTGGTGACGGCCGAGCAGATCGCTGGCTGGAAGAAGGTCACCGACGCCGTCCATGCCGAGGGCGGCCGGATTTTCGCCCAGATCATGCACGGCGGCCGCGTCTCGCACGAGGACATCAACGGCGGCCACACCGTCGTTGCACCCAGCGCCATCGCCGTCGAAGGTGAAACGCGGACCTACAACGGCAAGCAGCCGCACCCGGTGCCGCGCGAACTCTCCACCGACGAACTGCCCATCATCCGTGAGGAGATCGTCACGGCGTCGCGCAACGCCATTGAGGCAGGGTTCGACGGCGTCGAGCTGCACTCTGCCAACGGTTACCTTCTCCACGAATTCCTTGCGCCGAACACCAACGTCCGCACAGACAGCTACGGCGGCTCGCCCGAGAACCGCGCCCGCTTCGTGATTGAAACCGTAAATGCTGTGGTGGAAGCACTCGGCGCCAACCGCGTCGGCATCCGTATCTCGCCCGAACACAACGTCCAGGGCATCGAGGAAACCGATGCCGCCGACGTCCGGGCAACCTACGAGGTGCTGGTCAACTCCATTGCCCCGCTGGACCTCGCCTACCTGAGCATCCTGCATGCCGATCCCACCGGCGACCTCGTGCAGGACCTGCGCGCCCGCTTCAACGGCACGTTCCTGGTCAACACGGGCTTTGGCGTCATCACCACCCGCGAGGAGGCTCTGTCTCTCGTGGCCGATGGCCACGCAGACGCCGTCGTGGTGGGCCGGCCCGCCATTGCGAATCCGGACCTCGTCCGCCGCTGGCGCGAAGGCCTGCCGCTGAACGAACCGGACCAGTCGACGTTCTACGGCGAGGGTGCGAAGGGCTACACCGACTACCCGGTGTACCAGCCGGCCTGATTTCGCCTGGCTCTGTGGGGCCACAGCACTGATGGAACCGCCCGATCGCCCGGGCGGTTCCATCGGTTAAGGTCTCTGGGGGCATCCCTGGGAGAGGGTAAGCCGCGTAGCCTTCGTCATTGTCAGGACCAGCGTGCAGCCTTCCCTGAGGGGTCCCTATAGGATCTGATCATGCAAAAAGCGTCCAACGGCATCCGCGCCGGCAGCCGGCCCGAGGATCAGACCGGACGCAAAGGAAGCCGTTCCGTCAGCCGCCAGGTTCTGGCAGACCACGTTTACGAGGAACTTCTCGCCTCGCTCATGGACGGCCGGCTGGAACCCGGGGCAGCCGTCAGCATCGATGGGACTGCGCGCGAACTGGATGTTTCCCCTACCCCAGTCCGTGAAGCACTGGCGCGCTTGGAGCACACCGGTATGGTCCGAAGAGTGGCGCTTAAGGGATATCGCGTGGCCCCGGTATTCACCCGGGAGGACTTCGCCGACCTCATGGAAGCCCGCCTCGCCATCGAGCCGGTCAACGCCCGCATCGCCTGCTCCCGCTTGGACCCGCAGCGCCTCGCCGCGCTTGAACAGACTGTCGAGGACCTGAAGTCGGCGCCCCGGGGCCCGTCCTTTGCCGAGTACAAGGATTACCTAGAGGCCGACGAGCGCTTTCACCAGCTGATCGCGCAGCAGACGGACAACCAATTCATGGTTGGCGCCTACGCCGCCCTGGGTGGTCAGGTTCAGCGCTTCCGGCTTTTCGGCGGCGTGGGCATCACCGACGCGGAATACGCCATCGCTGAGCACCAGTCAGTCCTGGATGCACTGTCCAGCGGCGACCCCGAAAAGGCCGAAGCCGCCATGGCCGCGCACATCCAGAAGGTCCGCGAACGCGCAATGGCGGACGCCCCGGAGGAGTAGCCGCGCGCCGTCGCTCCAAGGAGTGTCACCACCAAAGAAAGTTGCAGCAGAGGGCGTTCCCAGCCGTGGGAGTGCCCTCTGCTGCTACTTACTCCGGGGGTGGCGTAGCGTGGGAGGTGCACCCACCCCAAGCCTTTGAGTAGTGACGCACTTCACGGCCAAAGGGTCCTCCCTATAGGATCTTCGATGCTCTGGGCTTCCGAAGGAGGATGTGACCTTGACAACTGCTACTCGATAGTAAATCCTATAGGAAACAGGATTCCACGAGGGAGTGAACACGAATGGCTTACACCGCCGATAACTGGCCCATCACCGCGGCACTGCTGCAGTTCCCGGGCGTCGACGCCAATGGCACCCACATCAACGACGCCGACGCCTCCGCCTGGGCCGAGGTCTTCACCGAGGTCAAGGAAGCCGGCTTCGCCAACGCAGACCTCACCGACAGCTGGGTCCGTCCCGGTGACCTGAGCAAGGAGCGCCTCGCCGAGTTCAAGCAGACAGCTGACAGCGTCGGCATCGGCATCCCGGTCATCTCCGCCATCCGCCAGAGCATCATCCAGGAGGGCAAGTGGGAGGACAACCTGGCGTACAGCCACCGCACCATCGACGCAGCAGCGGAACTCGGCTGTGAGGTCGTCTCCTTCGGCCTGCACCAGGCAATCACCCCTGAGCAGCAGAAGCAGCTCTGGTTCTGGACCGTCGAAGGCTACAAGGACCCGGTCGGCAACAAGGAAGCCTGGAACAACGCCGTCGCCCGGTTCCAGGAGCTCGGCCGGCACGCTGCAGAAGTGGGCGTTCTCCTCTCGCTTGAGATGTACGAGGACACCTACATCGGCACCGCCGACTCCTCCGTGCAGTTTGTCCAGGACATCGGCATGTCAAACGTCGGCCTGAACCCGGACCTGGGCAACCTGATCCGCCTGCACCGGCCCATCGAGGACTGGCGGGACATGGTGGCCAAGACCCTGCCGTACTCGAACTACTGGCACATGAAGAACTACATCCGCGACGAGGACGTGGCCCGCGACATGTACGTTGCCATGCCCGCCCCGATGGAAAGCGGCCTCATCAACTACCGTGAGGCGTTCAAGTTCGCCCTGTCGGTCGGCTACCAGGGCATCATCTGCTGCGAGCACTACGGCGGCGACGGCCTCTCCGTAACGGCCAGCAACCAGGACTACCTGCGCCGCCACGTCCTGCCCAAGAAGGACGGCTACGCCCTCGGCCAGAGCCAGGTTGCACAGGGCCGGCAGCAGCCCGTCGCCGTCGCCCGCTAGAGGCCGCCCGCGAGGGACCAAAACCGATCATCCAACCCGGATTCAATGAGGAACCATGACTCAGATCTTCGACAATCCCGCTGATTTCGCAGATGAGGCGCTGGACGGATTCGTCGCCGCGAACCGCGGGTATGTTGCCCGCGTGGACGGCGGCGTCGTCCGCTCCACCGAGATCCCCGCCGGCCAGGTGGCCCTGGTGGTGGGCGGCGGCTCCGGTCACTACCCGGCCTTCGCCGGCCTGGTCGGACCCGGCCTGGCCGCCGGATCCGCCTGCGGCAACATGTTCGCATCCCCGGCCGCGGGTCAGGTCTACCGCGTGGCCAAGGCAGCCAACGCCGGCGGCGGCGTGCTGCTGAGCTACGGCAACTACGCCGGCGACGTCCTGCACTTCGGCCAGGCACAGCTCCGCCTGAAGGCGGAGGGCATCGAAACGCGGACCGTGCTGGTCACTGACGATATCGCCAGCGCACCGCTGGACCAGATCGAGAAGCGGCGCGGCATCGCCGGCGACCTGACGGTCTTCAAGATCGCAGGCGCCGCAGCCGAGGCCGGACTCAACTTGGACGAGGTGGAGCGCCTCGCCATCAAGACGAACTACCGCACGCGGTCCCTGGGGGTGGCCTTCGACGGCTGCACCCTCCCCGGCGCAACCGAACCGCTGTTCCATGTTCCGGCCGGCCAGATGTCGCTGGGCCTGGGCATCCACGGCGAACCGGGCATCTCCGAACACCCCATGCCCACGGCCTCCGAACTTGCCGAGCTGCTGGTGTCGCGGCTGCTCGAGGACAAGCCCGAGGACGCCGGCGACCGCGTGGTTGCCATCGTCAACGGCCTGGGCACGGTCAAGTACGACGAGCTGTTCCTCCTCTTCGGCAAGGTCGAGAAACTCCTCACCGCGGCCAACCTGACCGTCGTCGAACCGGAATGCGGCGAGCTCGTCACCAGCCTGGACATGTCGGGGCTCTCCCTCACCCTGCTGTGGCTCGACGACGAACTCGAGCAGTACTGGTCCGCGCCCGCCGACACCCCTGCCTACCGCAAGGGCAACACCGCGCCGCGCGCCCGCCGCGAACTGACCAGCAGCGACGAGTCGGCGGAAGCGGACACCGAAAAGGCAACCGCGGCGTCCGCCAACCTGGGCCGGCTGGCAGCCGCCGTCCTCGCCCAGGTTCGGGACGTCGTCGTCGAACATGAAGCGGAACTGGGTGATCTGGACGCGATCGCCGGCGACGGCGACCACGGCATCGGCATGCGCCGCGGTGTCGATGCCGCCGCCGCTGCCGGTGAGCAGAACGCGGAAGCAGGAGCCTCAGTTGAGCGCGTGCTTACCGCCGCAGGCGAGGCGTGGAGCGAACGCGCCGGCGGCACCTCGGGCGCGCTGTGGGGGACGGCCGTGATGGCCGCCGGCCTCGCGCTCGGCAACCGGGAGTCCTACGGCGCCGGGGACGCGGCCGCCGCGGTATCCGCCTTCAGCAACGCCATCACCGATCTCGGCAAGGCAGAGCCGGGGGACAAGACCATGGTTGACGCCCTCCTGCCGTTCCGGGACGCGTTCAAGGACGCGTTCGACGGCGGGACCTCCCTGGGCGGGGCCCTCACCGCCGCCGCTGCCGCGGCTACCGAGGCAGCCCGGCAGACCGCGGACCTCCGCCCGCTTAAGGGCCGTGCCCGCCCGCTGGCCGAGAAGAGCCTCGGGCACCCGGACCCCGGTGCCATCTCGTTCGGGCTGATTGCCGAGCGGGTGGCCACCTACCTGGCATCTGAAACGGCCGCCTCAACACCGGCCGCATCCCACATGGCCTCGACGGCCGGAAACGGAGCAACAGAATGAGCACCACAGAAGGCTGGCGCATTGTCATCGGCAACGATGAGGCCGGCGTCGAATACAAGCAAGCACTGAAGGCGCTGCTGGAGGCAGACCCGCGCGTTGCCTCCGTCGAGGACATTGGGGTCGCCGCCAACGACTCCACCGCCTACCCGCACCTCGCGGTCGCGGCCGCCCGCAAAGTGGCCGAAGGCGAAGCAGACCGCGCGCTGCTGATCTGCGGCACCGGCCTTGGCGTGGCCATCGCCGCCAACAAGGTCCCCGGCATCCGTGCCGTAACCGCACACGACAGCTACTCCGTGGAACGCTCCGTGCTCAGCAACAACGCCCAGGTCCTCACCATGGGCCAGCGCGTCATCGGGCTGGAACTTGCCAAGAAGCTCGTGGGCGAATGGCTGGGGCACCGCTTCGATGAGAACTCCTCCTCCGCCGCCAAGGTGGACGCCATCTGCTCGTACGAACCCGACTACACGAAGGCCGACTGAACATGACCGAAACACCCACCAGCTCACGCAAGTTCGCCGTCGTCGGATCCGGCTACATGGGCGGCGGCATCGCCCAGGTCCTCGCCCTGGGCGGGGCCCGCGTTGCCCTCGCTGACGTGTCCGCCGAAGTGGCACAGAAGAACTACGAGCGCCTGCTCACCGAGTCTGACCAGTTCGTGGCGGACGGCCTGTTCCCCGAAGGCTCCACCGAGATCCTGAAGCAGAACCTGTGGGCCGCCAAGGACATCGAGGAAGCCGTTGCCGACGCCGACTTCATCGAGGAGGCTGTGCCCGAGGTCATAGCGATCAAGCACGAGACCCTGGCCCGCATCAGCGCGGCCGCCCGTCCGGACGCCATCATCGGCTCCAACACCTCCACCATCTCCATCGCCGAACTCTCCCAGCCCGTGGCCAACCCGGAGCGTTTCCTCGGCGTGCACTTCTCCAACCCGTCGCCGTTCATCCCCGGCGTGGAGATCATCCCGCACGAGGGCACCTCCACCGAGACGGTTGCCGCGGTCCGCGACCTGGTCCACTCCGCCAACAAGGAAACGGCAGTGGTCAAGGACGTCACCGGCTTCGTGCTGAACCGCCTCCAGTACGCGCTCTTCCACGAGGCTGCGCAGCTGGTGGAGCAGGGCATCGCGACGGCGGAGGACGTGGACACCCTGGTCCGCACCACCTTCGGCTTCCGCCTGCCGTTCTTCGGCCCGTTCGCCATCGCCGACATGGCCGGCCTGGACGTCTACAACTTCTGCTACAAGTCGCTGCAGACCGACTTCCCGGAGCGCTTCGCCACCCCCAAGATCCTCACGGACCTCGTGGAGGCCGGCAAGCTGGGCACCAAGTCGGGTGCAGGCTTCCTGAACGTCCCCGCCGAGCGCACCCCGGAGCTGATCGCCTACCGCAACAAGGCCTACGTTGCCATGCAGAAGCTCATCGAGGAACTCGGCCCGGCGCCGATTAACTGAGCGCCCATCAGCTGAGCTAGCCACCTGCCTCTCAACCAGGCACCACAGCAGTCGGGCGCTGCCCCAAAGCAGCAGCCCTTCTGTTGTGCTGCCCAGATTTCACCGGCTGCTGCCGCTAATTCCACCCGGCAGCAACCGGTCCCTGACCACCAAGGAGCACATTTATGAGCACTTTTCCGTCCGAGCGCACGGCCATCGTCACCGGCGCCGTCTCCGAGCGCGGCATCGGCCGGGCCACCGTCAACTACCTGGCGGAGCAGGGCTGGAACATCGGCATCATCGACCTCGATGACGCCCTTTGCCAGGCCACTGCCAAGGAGATCGCCAGCCAGTACGGCGTGAAGGCCCACGGCGTGGGTGCGAACGTGGCCGACGAAGCGTCGGTCCGTGCCGCCATCGACTCGATCGAGGCGGAGCTGCCGCAAATCGTGGCCCTCGCGAACGTTGCCGGCGTCAGCTCGCCAGTCCCGTACCTGGAACTCGAGTCTGCCGAGTGGGACCGCGTGCTCAATATCAACCTGAACGGCGTCCACTACGCCACCCGCCGTGTCGCCGAGTCCATGGTGAAGAACGGCATCGGCCGCATCGTGAACATCTCCTCCGTTTCCGCCCAGCGCGGCGGCGGAACGTTCTCCAAGACCCCCTACTCCGTGGCCAAGGCCGGCGTGATCGGCCTGACCCGCTCCACCGCCCGCGAACTGGGGGAGTACGACATCACGGTCAACGCCATCTCACCGGGCCCCATCGACACCGACATCATGGGCGGCACCCTCAGCCAGGAACGCAAGGACGAACTGGTCAAGGACCTCGTGGTGAACCGTGTCGGTTCCACCCGGGACATCGCCGCGGCCATCGCCTTCCTCATCAGCGAGGACGCCGGTTACATCTCCGGCCAGACGCTGAATGTGGATGGCGGCCTCTACATGCACTAGCCCCCTAAACCCAGCAGGAAGGACCACAATGCTTAGCTCGTGGACTAAGGAACGCAAGATCTACCTGGCCGTCGGTGTCCTCGCCTGCCTCGCCGGGGTGCTGCTTATCGCCTTTGGGCTCTGAATTTTTGCCTTAACACCCTGAATTACCCGGGAATCCGTTCGTCCCGAACGGACCCATCTGCTCTGCCCTGATTTGCTCACTTTTACTCAAAGAGGAGTTTGAATGACTGTCGCTAACTCATCCGCTACAAAGGAGCTGTTGGAGTCGCCGGTTCTCAAATCGGCCATCTCCAAGGCGTCCTTCCGGCTCATGCCGATGCTCGTCATCCTGTATGTTGTGGCCTTCCTGGACCGCACCAACGTGGGTTTCGCCGAAGCCGCCCTTGAGGCGGACAAGGGCATCAGCGCGGGCGCCTACGCGCTGGGCGCCGGTATCTTCTTCATCGGATACGCCCTGTTCGAAATTCCCAGCAACCTGCTGCTGACCAAGTTCGGTGCCAAGGTGTGGCTGGCACGCATCGCCGTCACGTGGGGCATCGTCTCCGCCTGCTTCGCCTTCGTGCAGGACGAGACCTCGTTCGTCATCCTGCGGTTCCTGCTGGGCGTGACCGAGGCCGGGCTCTTCCCCGGCGTCATCATGTTCCTCGCCGCCTGGTTCCCCAACAAGGTCCGCGTCAAGATGTTCGCCATCTTCTACCTGGCCCAGCCTTTCTCCCAGATGATGGGCGCCCCTCTTTCCGGCTGGCTGATCAACATCGGCGACCAGGTTCCCGGCGTCCAGGGCTGGCAGGTCATGTTCTTCGTCGAGGGCATGCTCGCCGTGCTCGCCGGCATCGCCTCCTTCTTCTTCCTGATCAACAGCCCGCAGGAGGCCAAGTTCCTCAACAAGGAAGAGAAGAAGGCCCTGCAGGACGTCATGGCCCTCGAGGACAACGTCAAGGAAGAGTCCGGTCCGCGCGGCGTCCTCGCAGCGATGAAGAACGGCCGTGTCTGGTACTTCACCATCATCTACTTCTGCCTGCAGATCGCCGTGTACGGTGTGACCTTCTACCTGCCGCAGCAGGTGTCCCAGCTGACCGGCCAGAAGGTGGGCCTCGCCGTCGGCCTCATGGCCGCCATCCCGTGGTTCTTCGGCATCTTCGCCTGCTACTTCATCGGCAAGGCAGCGAACACCGTGATCCGCCGCCGCGTCTGGGGCACCGGCCTGTTCATCTCGACCGGTCTCTGCATCTTCGGCTCCGCGTGGGCAGGAGCCAACCACCTGCCGGCGGTAGGCATCGTGTTCATCACCCTCGCGGTGTGCAGCTTCCTGTCCATCGGCCCCATCGCCTGGTCATACCCGACGGCGTTCCTCACCGGAACTGCCGCAGCAGCCGGCATCGGGCTCATCAACTCGCTGGGCAACCTGGGCGGCTTCGTGGCCCCGATCCTGCGGACCACCGTCAACCAGGTCACTGCCTCGGACACCGGAACCATGGGCGTGTACGCCCTCGGTGTGCTGCCGTTCCTGGCCGCGGCGATGATGATCGGCACCCGAAAGTTCAAGAACAAGGCCGACGACCTGCTCGACACCGGCGCCCTCGGCACCGCCGGCACTGCCGAGCGGCAGTCGGTGCTGGAAAAGTAGCCAGCAGACGATAACCAAGGCGCAGCACCAGCGCCGCAGCACCACCAGCAAAGGCAGGACTCCCGTGAGCAAGCTCAGCCAGGCCATCAAGAACCCCGGCACGACTTTCGTCGGCGTCAGCACCAAGATGTACCTGGGCTATGGGGACAGCCTGCGCTGGCTGGATGAACTGCGCCAACAGGTGGACACCCGCCCGGCCCTTGCGGCCGGGCGGGTGGTCCCGTTTGTAATCCCTTCTTTCCCTGTGCTCCCTGCGGCGGGGGAAATCCTCGCCGGGTCGCCGCTGGTCCTGGGCGCGCAGAACTGCGGCTGGGCCGACGGACCGTGGACGGGCGAACTGTCGCCATCGCTGCTTGCCGAGCTGGGCGTGGGACTGGTGGAGATCGGCCATGCCGAACGACGGCGGCACTTCGCTGAGGACGACACCATGATCGCGCTCAAAGTCAGGGCGGCCGACGGCGCCGGCGTCACCCCGCTGCTCTGCGTGGGGGAAGAGACGCGCGGCACGCAAACCGCAGAACATACCGTCGCCGGCGCGGAAGCGGCCGCCCGGTTCGTCTACGGACAGATCGAGGCCGCGGTCGGCGGCGACTGGAACCTGGCCGCCCGGCTAGTCATCGCCTATGAACCCGTCTGGGCCATTGGCGCCGCCGAGCCCGCCAGCGCGGAGTATGTATCCGCCGTCGTACGTGTTTTGCGGGAGCTGCTCGGTGCCCGCGCGCTGCAGGACCTTCCGGTGATCTACGGCGGTTCCGCCAAGCCCGGCCTGTTGCCTACGCTGGAGGGGGTATCGGGTCTGTTCCTCGGCCGGTTCGCACACGACGCAGCCAACTTCGGGAAGGTGCTGGACGAGGCGCTGGCGCTGGCGGACTAACTGGCCAGCCGGAAGTACTAGAGGAACGCCTCACGGCCGGTGCCCTCTTCGAGCACGAGCTCGCCGTCCTCGATGGACACCAGCAGGCTCCGCGGCCGGCCGTGGAGCTTCATTTCGGCGCTGAGATTGCGGCTGGTGACTTCAACCCCCACCGTTGCGCCCTTCGCCGGAAGTTCCACGGAGACTTCCTCGGCCATGCCCAGAAGCTCCCGCGTGGTGACGTCGCGGTCGTACCGGGCCTCCTTGCCATTGACGGTGATTGCGACCTCATCCTCGTTGAAGCCGTCCTGAAGAATGATGAGCAATTCCTGCATGATGTGCCGCCTCAGTCGATGACCCCCGCTGCATACAGTCACTACACCACTTAAGGACGGCCGTGGGTAGTGCGGTTTGGTCCGCCCCCTGCGCACGCAGCCGCCCCAGACGGGCTCCCGTAGGGCAAAATGTTCTGGTGACCCAACAGCCGCAGCACCCTGCCACGCCCACGCCCAGCCCTTCCCCAGCCGCCGGAAACAGGCCGAAGGATGCCCCCGCGCCAGGTCATGCCGGCAGCCAGGGGGCTGACCAGCTGGCCGCCCGGATTGCGGAACAGATCGCCAGCGAACTCGGTGTGAAGCCCTGGCAGGTGAAGGCGGCCGTGGAATTGCTCGACGGCGGCTCCACCGTCCCGTTCATCGCCCGGTACCGCAAGGAAGCCACCGGGACGCTCGACGACGGCCAGCTCCGCGAGCTCGACGAGCGGCTGCGCTACCTCCGGGAACTGGAGGACCGCCGTCGTGCCGTTCTGGAGGCGATTGCCGCCCAGGGGAAGCTGACCCCTGAACTGGAGGCCGCCGTCGTGGCCGCCGACACGAAGTCCCGCCTCGAAGACATCTACCTGCCCTTCAAGTCCAAGCGCCGCACCAAAGCGCAGATCGCGCGCGAGGCGGGGCTGGAACCGCTGGCGGACGCCCTGCTCAACCGCCCCGAACTCGACCCCGAGCGCGAGGCAGCCAAATACCTGAACACGGAACACGCCGTCGACGACGCCGCTGCCGCGCTCGCCGGCGCCCGCGCCATCCTCGTGGAGCGCGTCGCCCAGGACCCGGATCTGGCGGAGAACCTGCGCGAGCGGCTGTGGACACAGGGCCGGATGGTGTCGCGGGTGAAGAAGGGCAAGGAATCCGAAGGACAGAAGTTCGCGGATTACTTCGAGTTTTCGCAGGCGCCGTCGGGCATGCCGTCGCACCGGGTGCTGGCGCTGCTGCGCGGTGAGAAGGACGGCGTCCTCGAGCTGGACCTCGCCGAAGCTGATCCGTCCGACGACGAAGCCCTCGCCGCCGCGCGCACCCGCTACGAATCCGCCGTGGCCCGGTTCCTCGGGGTCGCCGACCGCGGCCGGCCCGCCGATTCGTGGCTGCTCCAGACCGCGCAGGTGGCGTGGCGTTCCAGGGTGTTGGCGCGGCTCACGGCGGATCTGCGGGGGCGGATGTTCGCGGATGCGGAAGACGAGGCCGTGCGCGTTTTCGCCGCCAACCTGCGGGACGTGCTGCTGGCCGCCCCTGCAGGAAACCGCGCCACGCTGGGCCTCGACCCGGGGCTGCGGACCGGTGTGAAAGTGGCCGTGGTCGACAAGACCGGCAAGGTGGTGGCCACCGACACGGTCTATCCGCATGCACCGGCGCGCAAGTGGGACGAGGCGCTGGCGACGCTGACCCGCCTGGCGCGGCAGCACGCCGTCGAACTCGTGGCGATCGGCAACGGGACGGCGTCGCGCGAAACGGACAAGCTCGCGGGCGAACTGATCAAACAGCTTGCCTCGGCTGCCGGCAGCAGTGCGCCGGCCCCGCAGAAGCTGGTGGTGTCCGAAGCCGGTGCATCCGTGTACTCGGCATCCGCACTCGCCGCCGCCGAACTCCCCGGCATGGACGTGTCCCTGCGCGGGGCGGTGTCCATCGCCCGCCGGCTGCAGGATCCGCTGGCCGAGCTGGTCAAGATTGATCCGAAGTCGATCGGCGTGGGGCAGTACCAGCACGACGTCACGGCGTCGAAGCTGGACCGCAGCCTGGATGCGGTCGTGGAGGACTGCGTGAACGCCGTGGGCGTGGATGTGAACACGGCGTCACCGGCGCTGCTGAGCCGGGTGGCCGGTGTCGGGCCGCTGCTGAGCGAGAACATCGTGGCGTACCGCAATGAGAACGGGCCGTTCGCCAAGCGCAGCGAGCTGAAGAAGGTGCCCCGGCTGGGTGCCAAGGCGTTTGAACAGTGCGCCGGATTCCTGCGGATCACCGGGGGAGCGGAGCCGCTCGACGCCTCCAGCGTCCATCCCGAAGCGTACTCGGTGGCTCGGAAGATCCTGACGGCGGCCGGTGTCGGCGGCGGTTCCGGCGCTTCGGGCTCGCGAGCTTCGGGTGGGGCGGGCGGGCTCGCTCCGCTGGCTGACGCCGGACGGCTGAACCCTGCGGATTTTGTGGATGGGACCTTCGGGCTCCCCACGGTGCGCGACATCATCGCCGAACTGGAGAAACCGGGGCGCGATCCGCGGCCGGCGTTCAAGGCGGCGGCGTTCTCCGAGGGCATCGAGAAGATTTCCGATCTGAAGCCGGGCATGGTCCTCGAGGGAACCGTCACCAACGTGGCCGCGTTTGGTGCGTTCGTGGACGTCGGGGTCCACCAGGACGGGCTGGTGCACGTGTCTGCTCTCGCCAACCGGTTCGTCGCCGATCCGCGTGAGGTGGTCAAGTCCGGACAGGTGGTCCGCGTGAAGGTGCTGGAGGCTGATCCGGAACGGAAACGCATTTCGCTCACGCTAAGGCTCGACGACGAATCCGGCTCATCCGGTGACCGGTCCGTTGGCGACCGTTCAGCCGGGGGACGCGGTGGCCAGAAGCGGGCAGACGGCCGCACCGCCGGCCGCGCGGCAGGCGGCGACGGCGACCGGAACCGGGAAACCGGACGCAACCGGATGGGCGATCCTGGACAGGCGGGCGGAAAGCCGGCACCGCACCAGGGGAACGACCGGCGCCAGCCGAAGCAGTCCGGCCAGCGGCCGGCTCCTGCCGATACCGCCATGGCGGAAGCGCTGCGGCGGGCGGGCCTGGGCAAGTAGGCTAACGGCGCAAATAGGCCAACTCAGGGCAAATGCGCTGGTGCGGGGCGGGTAACCGGCTGGTCCCTCCGAGCGTGTCGGGCGCGCCGTATCCGGGGCGGGGCGGAAACCGGTGACTACAGTAGCCCCTATGAGTTTCACGAGGCCGGAGACTTTTACCACCCGTCCTACGCTGCAGGGTACCTTCGGCATGGCCGCCACCACCCACTGGCTCGCCACCGGCACTGCGCAGGCCGTGCTCGAGCGGGGTGGCAACGCCTTCGATGCGGCCACAGCCGCCGCCTTCGTACTCCACGTGGTGGAACCGCACCTCAATGGGCCCGGCGGTGACATGACCGGCGTCTTCACTACGGCGGCGGACCCCGGCAGGCCTGTGGTCCTGATGGGCCAGGGCCCGGCCCCGGCGGGAGCGACGGTAGGGCACTTCCGTGCGGAAGGCCTGGAACTCGTGCCCGGCTCAGGTGCGCTCGCCGCGGCGGTTCCTGCCGCCGTCGACGCCTGGCTGTTGCTGCTGAGGGATCACGGAACATGGGAACTGGCCGAAGTCCTGGACTTCGCCATCCGGTACGCGCGTGACGGCCATCCGGTCCTGGGACGCGTCTGCAGCACGATCTCGGCCGTAGCGGAGCTGTTCCGGGAACACTGGCCCACGTCTGCCGACCTGTGGATGCCGGAGGGGCGCATCCCGGAGGAAGGCGACCTGGTCCGGAACCCCGCGCTTGCCCGCACGCTGCGGAAACTGGTGCAGGCTGGCGCTGGCCTCGGCGAGGCGTTCGCCGCACAGCCGGCGCACACCCGGGAGGAGCGCATCGATGCCGCCCGCCGGGAGTGGGGCGAGGGTTTCGTGGCCCGTGCCGTTGCCGAGAGTGTTCACACACCGCACCGCCATTCGTCCGGGACCGACCACCGCGGCGTCATGACGATGGCAGACATGGCCGGATTCCGCGCGTCGTACGAGGAACCTGTCACGTTCGAGTTCCGCGGGCACACGATCGCGAAGACCGGCCCGTGGGGGCAGGGGCCGGCCCTGCTGCAGACGCTTGCGATCCTGGCCGGCTTCGACGACGAGCGCCTCGATCCGTCCACCGAACTCGGTGCGCACACGATTCTGGAGGCCCAGAAGCTCGCACTGGCGGACCGTGAGGCCTACTACGGTGACGACGGCGTTCCACTCGATTACCTGCTGTCGGAAGAGTACGCGGCGACGCGCCGGGAGCTGATTACGGAAGAAGCGTCGCGCGAGTTCCGTCCGGGGTCAGTTCCCGGGCGTGAGCCATACGTGCCCGCGCTTCGTACCGAGTACGTTCCGCCGGTGCCGCTGGATGACGACGGCGGGGCGTCGGCTTTTGGGGGCCCGGCCGCTTCCAGCCGCGGCCGTTCCGCTGCTGCCGCCGCCGGCGTAGGCGAACCAACAGTCGGTGCAGCTTTGCTCGGCGAAACGGGTTCCGGCGGGCCCCGTACTGCGGAACCGGCGGTGTCATCCAACGGGGAAATGCGCGGCGACACGGTCCACATCGATGTTGTGGACCGCTGGGGCAACATGGTTTCGGCAACGCCGTCCGGCGGCTGGCTGCAGTCTTCGCCGGCAATCCCTGAGCTCGGTTTTTGCCTGGGCACGAGGTTGCAGATGACGTGGCTCGAGACTGGAACGCCGTCCACGCTGACGCCGGGCAAGCGCCCGCGAACCACGCTGACGCCAACGCTGGTGCTGCGCGATGGCGCCGCCGTTTCCGCGCTCGGATCGCCGGGCGGAGACCAGCAGGACCAGTGGCAGTTGCTGTATCTGCTGCGGACCATCGTCGGTGGGTACTCGCCGCAACAGGCCATCGATGCCCCGGCGTTCCATACGACGTCGATGCCCGGGTCCTTCTGGCCACGCACTTGGGAACCCGGCGGTGCAGTGGTGGAGGACCGGTTGGGCGACGACGTTATCGCCGGGCTCGAGGCGCGGGGCCACCGCGTTACCAGGGCAGGGGACTGGACGCTGGGACGGCTGTCCGCCGTCGTGCGTGATCCCAGGACGGGCGTGCTCCAGGCTGCCGCGAACCCGCGCGGTGCCCAGGGATACGCGGCGGGACGGTAGGAACGGAACTTTTGTTCGCCGTGTTTGAACAGTGCCGCGCTTCATTTCCTGTTAGCGGCGGGGCGGGGTTTCTGGTGCGCCGGTTATCTGCAAGGCTGGGGGAATGAACTACTTCCTGGAGTACACGATTCCCGCTGGCCCCGACGACGCCGAATTCGAGTTCCCGCACGACGAGGTTCAATCCGGGACCACCATCCCGCTCTCGGAAACCAACGCCGAGGTAGTGCACACCCCTGCGCTTCCGGCCCGCACCGGGATCATCGGAGCCACCGTGCCGGAGGCGAAGCTGGAGGCGGAGCAGCTCATCACGCACAGCAGGGCAACGGAGGCTTCCCTGTACGAGGACCCCTCCAACTCGCTTCAGGCGGGTGTGGGCACACTGGTTGCCACGTTCACCGAAGGCAGTGGCTGGCAGGACGCCTAGCGGCGGTGCACGCCACGTTTCACCCGAAGCGTCCGGTCCCCACTTTTTTGGGGGCCGGGCGCTTTCGTTTTCACCCTGGTTCCCGTATTGAACTCAGCTCCGCTCCTTGAGGCCAAATCCCGTGGCCGTTCAATCCGCTGGTTCATGTTTTGTGGTGGTGGTTTTGTCGGGGTTGTTGGCGGGGGTCGATGTGGGGTGGCGGGATGAACCAGGGGACGCCGTTTTTGATGTGGATTTTCCACTGTTCTTTATGGATGAGGTGATGGTGGTGGGTGCAGAGGAGGACGCCGTTGTCGGTGCTGGTGGGTCCGCCTTGTGACCAGTAGGTGATGTGGTGGGCTTCGCACCAGGTGGCGGGGATGGTGCAGTTGGGGAAGGCGCAGCCTTGGTCGCGGGCGTTGAGGGCTTTGCGGATGTGGGGTGGGAAGATCCGGGTGGTGCGGCCGACGTCGAGGATGCGTCCTTGGCTGCCGAGGAGGATGGGGATGATGTCGGCGTCGCAGGCGATCTTGCGGATGGTGGAGGCAGTGATCGGGCCGGTGTAGGTGAAGGACCCGCTGCCGGTGGGGCTGCCGAAGAAGCCGGCGTCTGGCTGGCTATGGCCGTCGCGTTCGGCTCGTTCCAGGGGCTGCCTGTCCGGGGTTGCAGGCGGTTCGGGATTGCTGATCTGCCAGCTGCCTGGGAGGAGTTGTGGGCCGGTGGCCCGCCAGCCGGGTGTGTTTGGCGGCTGGCTGATGGTCCTTGGTGTGGGGCTGTCTGCTGGCCGGCTGCTGCGGCGGTAGCGGGGGCCTTGGGCGGCGGTGGCTTCGATGCCGTTGAGGAGGTCTTTGTAGGAGACGGTGACCATGACCTGGGGGCGGAGTCCTCCGGTGCTGGGCAGGGTCCCGGTGGCGAGGGCTACCTTGGCGGCGCCGACGAGCCCGTCGAGGCGTTGCTGGGCCAGGGTGCGCCGGTCCAGCTCCGGGAGGTAGGTGCTGTTGAATGCCGCGTCCAGGTCGGTGCCTTCAGATATGCCGCCGGTGTTGTCACCCGCGCCGGTGTTGTCACTGCCGCCGCTCACGCCGTTGCTCTCTTCAGGGCTGGTGTGGCCGGTTTCGGTGTTGGTGGTGTCGGGTGTGGTGGTGCGGGGGTTGGTGGCGGTGTTCATGACGGTGGTGAGGACTTCGTACTGGTCTGTGGTGGCGTGGATTTCGAGGTGGTAGAGGCCGCCGCGTTTGGGGCGGATGAAGATGCCCTGGCGGTGGCGGAGGTTCTCTTCGGACGGTTCGGTGCCGTCCTGGTCGAGGGCGTCGATCCAGCGGAGGGCGATGCGGGTGAGGAAGTCGTGGTCGTTGTCGATCGCGGTTTGGGTGAGGCTGTGTTCCATCTGGGCGATCGTGGCGGGGTCGGGGATATGGCGGACTTTGTCCAGGGCGGTGGTGATGATGGTTCCGGCGCGGGAGGAGATGATTCCGGCGGTGAGGGCTGCGGCGGTTTCTTCGTGTTCAGGCGGCATGGGGCGGCCCGCGAGTCCGGTGCGGGGGAGTGTGGCGTGGGCGAGGGTGAGGCGGCGGCGGGCTTCGCTGGCGCTGATCCGGAGCCGGGTGCGGAGGAAATCAGCAGCGTTCCGGGCCCCGTCATCGGCCGGGGACCAGGTTACGGCACTCGCCGGCACGGCCGGAACGGCGGCGGGGGTGTTCTCGCCGGTGTCACTGGCAGGGGTGGTTTCGGGTTCATTGCCCCAGCCGGTGGTCCAGCCGGCGGCGCGGTTGGCGGCCTCGGCGGCGTTGATCGCCTCGGCCCGGGTCCGTTCCACCGCCGCGGCAGCCTGGAGCTGAAGGTATTCGATCCGGCGTGAGAGTTTCTCTGTGAGCTCCGCGAAATCGGCTGCTTCCAGGAAGTTGGCTGCCGCCAGTTCCTCCTGGGCAGCGGTGATCGCGGAATCCAGGAGGGTCAGGCTGGCCTTCAGGTCAGCGGTTGCCGGCCCTGCACCGGCGTCGGAATTGCCCTCGACAGAGGCGCCGGGGGA
Organism: Arthrobacter sp. NPDC057388; assembly: GCF_042668165.1. Lineage (NCBI taxonomy): Bacteria > Bacillati > Actinomycetota > Actinomycetes > Micrococcales > Micrococcaceae > Arthrobacter > Arthrobacter sp. NPDC057388. The sequence continues at coordinate 237 of NZ_JBHVBL010000009.1, read as the reverse complement.
GGTAGCCACGGCGGGAACGCTGCGCAGCCCGCGCCCGCGCAGCAGAGCAGCAGCACGCAGGCCGGCGGCGCCCGTTACCGCCGCGCTTTCCGCTCCATGCTCCCCAATGGCTTCCATGGGACTACTTTGTCAGCCGGGTCTGACAGTAATGATGGAATTGGCTTGTGTTGCGGTGTGACTCTGGGTGTGACTGACGCCTTGCGAAGGGTTTGTCTTGATAATGATCTGTCCGCCGCG